>NZ_CBFFRJ010000087.1:0-10311 GCF_965644225.1 Phytobacter sp. V91
AGCTCAGCTAAGGTAAGGCTAATACAGATAAGGACTCCACTGAACCCCACCGATTAAATCGCACCTTCCTTAAATAACCTCGTTATTATTTATCTTTACCCTCCGATTGATAACCATTTTCCACGCTAAGATATACATGTTGTTAACATGGTCTTCACTATGTTGTTGCGATGGCTACAAAATTAACAATTCAGGATTAAATTGATTTAAATCAATATTTAAAAGCTTGGAAAAAACCATAAAAATCGATAAATTGTCGCCGATCAAATTGGTTGAAAACCGGTAAATTAGGTATAAATTGATCGCTGTCGAAAAACGTAAAACAAACCCAATAAAAACCTTTTTATTGTAAGGGTTTTGCGGAGTACTATATTCGAGAGATCAATTTGGTTTTTTTATTAACGTAGTTGTAACTTTTTTGAATCAGCATCAACGTTATTGGCGATGATGATTTAAAAGTGCAACAACTTTGTATTGGGGCATGCGCGTAAACCTTCACTGACGGGGTTTACTCTCGGAGTCTTCATGCGATGAGCAAGGAGTCAAGATGTTAGATATTGTCGAACTGTCACGCTTACAGTTTGCCTTGACCGCGATGTACCACTTCCTTTTTGTGCCACTGACGCTCGGTATGGCGTTCCTGCTGGCCATCATGGAAACGGTCTACGTCCTTTCCGGCAAACAGATTTATAAAGATATGACCAAGTTCTGGGGCAAGTTGTTTGGTATCAACTTTGCACTGGGCGTGGCAACCGGTTTGACCATGGAGTTCCAGTTCGGGACTAACTGGTCTTACTATTCTCACTATGTTGGGGATATCTTCGGTGCGCCACTGGCCATTGAAGGTTTGATGGCCTTCTTCCTCGAGTCTACTTTTGTAGGTCTGTTTTTCTTCGGTTGGGATCGTCTGGGCAAAGTACAGCATATGGCAGTGACCTGGCTGGTCGCTCTTGGCTCTAACTTGTCTGCGCTGTGGATCCTGGTGGCTAACGGCTGGATGCAAAACCCGGTTGCCGCTGACTTCAACTATGAAACCATGCGTATGGAAATGGTGAGTTTCGCCGAACTGGTACTCAACCCGGTTGCTCAGGTGAAATTCGTCCACACCGTGGCATCAGGCTACACCTGCGGCGCGATTTTTGTGCTCGGTATCAGCTCTTACTATCTGCTGCGCGGTCGTGATGTGGCCTTCGCCAAACGCTCCTTTGCTATTGCAGCGAGCTTCGGTATGGCAGCCATCCTGTCTGTTATCGTGCTGGGTGATGAATCCGGTTACGAAATGGGTGATGTGCAGAAAACCAAACTGGCGGCAATTGAAGCTGAATGGGAAACCCAGCCAGCACCGGCGGCGTTTACCCTGTTTGGTATTCCTGACCAGGATGCGCAGGAAAACCGCTTCGCCATTCAAATCCCTTACGCGCTGGGCATTATTGCCACCCGTTCCGTCGACAAGCAGGTCACTGGCCTGAAAGACCTGATGGTGCAGCATGAAGAGCGTATCCGTAACGGGATGAAAGCCTATCATCTGCTGGAGCAGTTGCGTTCAGGTTCGAAAGACCCGTCAGTACGCGATGCCTTCAACAATGTGAAGAAAGACCTTGGTTATGGCCTGCTGCTTAAGCGCTATACGCCGAACGTCTCTGATGCAACAGAAGAACAAATTCAACTGGCCACTCAGGACTCCATCCCACGCGTTGCGCCATTGTACTTCGCGTTCCGTCTGATGGTGGCCAGCGGCATCGTGATGCTGTTCATTATTGCCGTGTCGTTCTGGACCGTTTGCCGTAACCGTATCGGTGAGAAAAAATGGCTGCTGCGTGCGGCGTTGTACGGCATTCCGTTGCCGTGGATCGCTATCGAAGCGGGCTGGTTTGTTGCCGAGTATGGCCGTCAGCCATGGGCTGTTGGGGAAACACTGCCGACCGCGGTGGCAAACTCCTCGCTGACCGCCGGTGACCTGATCTTCTCGATGGTGCTGATTTGTGGCCTGTATACCCTGTTCCTGGTGGCTGAAATGTTCCTGATGTTCAAATTCGCACGCCTGGGCCCAAGCAGCCTGAAAACCGGCCGCTATCATTATGAGCAGTCATCCGTGACCTCACAGCCGGCACGCTAAGACAGGAGTCGTCAAATGATCGATTATGAAGTATTGCGTTTTATCTGGTGGCTGCTGGTTGGCATTCTGCTGATCGGGTTTGCCGTGACGGATGGCTTCGACATGGGGGTGGGCATGCTGTCCCGCTTCCTGGGTCGCAGCGACACCGAGCGCCGGATTATGATTAACTCCATCGCCCCGCACTGGGACGGTAACCAGGTGTGGCTGATCACCGCCGGTGGCGCACTGTTCGCTGCCTGGCCGATGGTCTATGCAGCCGCGTTTTCCGGCTTCTATGTGGCGATGATCCTCGTGCTGGCCTCTTTGTTCTTCCGTCCGGTCGGGTTTGATTACCGCTCCAAGATTGAAGACAGCCGCTGGCGCAACATGTGGGACTGGGGCATTTTCATCGGTAGTTTCGTGCCGCCGTTGGTGATCGGCGTGGCCTTCGGTAACCTGCTGCAGGGTGTGCCATTCAATGTTGATGAATATCTGCGTCTGACCTACACCGGTAACTTCTTCCAGTTGCTGAACCCGTTTGGCCTGCTGGCCGGTATTGTGAGCGTCGGGATGATCGTTACCCAGGGCGCGACCTACCTGCAAATGCGTACCGTGGGCGAGCTGCATCTTCGTTCCCGTGCGACCGCCCAGGTTGCGGCGCTGGTAACGCTGGTCTGCTTCGCCCTGGCAGGCGTCTGGGTGATGTACGGTATTGACGGTTACGTGGTGACCTCCGCACTGGATCATCATGCCGCCTCCAATCCGCTGAACAAAGAAGTAGTGCGCGAGGCGGGTGCCTGGTTTGCTAACTTTAACAACGCACCTATTCTGTGGCTGGTTCCGGCACTGGGCGTGGTGTTACCGCTGCTGACAGTTCTGATGTCGCGTTTAGAGAAAGGCGCCTGGGCGTTTGTCTTCTCCTCACTGACGCTGGCGTGCATCATCCTGACTGCCGGTATTGCGATGTTCCCGTTTGTGATGCCGTCCAGCATTATGATGAATGCCAGTCTGACCATGTGGGATGCCACATCCAGCCAGATGACGCTGAATCTGATGACCTACGTGGCGTTGGTGTTTGTGCCGATCATTCTTATCTACACCGCCTGGTGTTACTGGAAAATGTTCGGACGCATCACCAGAGAGCAGATTGAAAACAATACCCACTCGCTGTACTAAGTAAGGAGCTGATTATGTGGTATTTCGCATGGATTTTAGGAACGCTTCTTGCCTGTGCATTTGGGATTATTACTGCCCTGGCGCTTGAGCACGTGGAAGCAACGAAAGCCGGAAAAGAAGAACACTAATGAACGAGATTATCGCAAAGCTCTATGCGGTAATGGATAAGCGCCCGTTAAGGGCGCTATCCCTGGTGATGGCATTAGGGCTGGCGGGGTGCATTTTCTGGGACCCGGCAAGGTTTGCGGCCAAAACCAGCGAGCTTGAGATCTGGCATGGCTTCCTGCTGATGTGGGCCGTCTGTACCGGCGTCATTTTTGGCGTCGGTTTCCGCCAGCGCTCCGTCGTCTGGCAAGGTCTGTTTTGCCCGCTTATCGCGATGCTTGTTCTGGTGTGTGGCCTGATTTTCTTCTTCTTTTGAATAAGAAATCTCCGTTTATGATATGGGCTTGCAAAAGCCCATATATTTTTACTCTCCGCTTACATCAACCCATTCCCAACCCTCTTCCCCGCGCGTATAGTAGCGAAGTTTAAAAGCTCTAACTTTTTTTGCATTACCGGGATGTAAAGTGAATACAACGCTGTTTCGATGGCCGGTTCGGGTCTACTACGAAGACACTGACGCCGGTGGGGTGGTTTACCACGCCAGCTATGTTGCTTTTTATGAACGAGCACGCACAGAGATGCTGCGCCACCATCACTTTAGCCAGAAGGTTTTGTTGGCCGAACGTGTCGCGTTTGTGGTTCGCAAATTAACGCTGGAGTATTTTGCACCCGCCAGACTCGACGATATGCTCGAAGTCCAAACGGAAATTACATCAATGCGTGGTACCTCCCTGGTGTTCACGCAGCGGATCGTCAATGCAGAGAACAAGGTGCTCAATGAAGCCGACGTTCTGATTGTCTGTGTTGATCCACTCTTAATGAAGCCTCGTGCGCTTCCCAAGTCTATTGTCGCGGAGTTTAAGCAGTGACTGACATGAACATCCTTGATTTGTTCCTGAAGGCAAGCCTTCTGGTCAAACTTATCATGTTGATTTTAATTGGTTTTTCAATCGCTTCCTGGGCTATCATCATCCAGCGAACGCGCATTCTCAACGCAGCTGCGCGTGAAGCGGAAGCTTTTGAAGACAAGTTCTGGTCCGGTATTGAACTCTCCCGTTTGTATCAGGAAAGTCAGGGACGCCGCGATAATTTGACTGGCTCGGAACAAATGTTCTACAGCGGGTTCAAAGAATTTGCCCGTCTGCATCGTGCCAACAGCCATGCGCCGGAAGCGATTGTTGAAGGGGCGGCAAGGGCCATGCGCATCTCCATGAATCGCGAACTTGAAAATCTGGAAACGCATATTCCTTTCCTTGGCACCGTGGGTTCCATCAGTCCGTATATCGGTCTGTTCGGTACTGTCTGGGGGATTATGCATGCCTTTATCGCACTGGGTGCGGTGAAGCAGGCGACCTTGCAGATGGTGGCGCCAGGTATTGCTGAAGCGTTAATCGCCACCGCAATTGGCCTGTTTGCAGCTATTCCTGCGGTCATGGCTTATAACCGCCTGAACCAGCGCGTGAACAAACTGGAAATGAACTACGACAACTTTATGGAAGAGTTCACGGCTATTCTGCACCGTCAGGCGTTTACCAGCACCGAGAGCAACAAGGGGTAAACCATGGCCAGAAAGCGTGGACGTGGCGGCCGTGAGCTGAAGTCCGAAATCAACATTGTCCCTCTGCTGGATGTGCTGCTGGTGTTGCTGCTGATCTTTATGGCAACGGCACCCATCATTACCCAGAGTGTGGAAGTTGATCTGCCAGACGCGACAGATTCTAAAAGTGTCAGCACCAACGACGATCCTCCGGTCATTATCGAGGTCTCCGGTGTCGGACAGTACAGCGTGGTTGTGGAAAAAGATCGTATGGATCAATTACCACCTGAGCAAGTGATTTCAGAGGCGCAGCGTCGCCTGCAATCCAATCCGAAAACCGTTTTCTTGATCGGCGGCGCGAAAGAGGTGCCTTACGATGAAATCATTAAAGCGCTAAACCTGTTACACAGCGCGGGTGTGAAGTCGGTTGGCTTGATGACGCAGCCTATTTGATCCCCGACATAACAGGCGGGCAGTTTTTGGGAACCGAGAGTGTCAAAGGCAACCGAACAAAACGACAAACTTAAACGCGCGATCATCATCTCAGCCGTGCTGCACGTAGTGCTTGTAGGACTGCTGATTTGGAGTTCGTTCGATGAAAATACTGACGCTTCTGCCGGTGGTGGAGGCGGTTCATCTATTGATGCGGTCATGGTGGATCCCGGTGCCGTAGTGCAAAACTACAACCGCCAGCAGCAGCAACAGTCGAGTGCCAAACGGGCTGAAGAACAGCGCGAGAAGCAGGCTCAGCAGCAGGCGGAAGAGTTGCGGGAAAAACAGGCTGCGGAGCAGGAACGTTTAAAACAGCTTGAGCAGGAGCGGTTGCAGTCGCAGGAAGCGGCGCGCCAGCAGGCTGAAGAGCAGAAAAAAGCAGAAGAAGCGGCGAAGAAAGCGCAGGATGCGCAGAAGCAGGCTGAAGAAGCTGCCGCTAAAGCCGCTGCCGATGCGAAAGCGAAAGCGGATGCGCAGGTAAAAGCTGCCGCCGATGCTGCGAAGAAAGCGGCGGCGGATGCAGCGAAGAAAGCAGAAGCTGATGCCGCCAAAGCTGCAGCAGACGCGCAGAAAAAAGCCGAAGCAGAAGCCGCAAAAGCCGCAGCCGACGCCCAGAAAAAGGCAGAAGCTGAAGCTGCGAAGAAAGCGCAGCAGGATGCTGAGAAAAAAGCCGCTGCCGATGCCGCTAAGAAAGCTGCCGCGGCCGAGAAAGCCGCAGCTGCTGAAAAGGCTGCTGCGGATAAAGCCGCTGCCGCTGAGAAGGCCGCTGCCGACAAGGCTGCCGCAGATAAAAAAGCCGCCGCCGCCGAAAAAGCTGCTGCTGATAAGAAGGCTGCTGCTGATAAAGCCGCTGCTGCGAAAAAAGCTGCCGCCGAGAAAGCCGCTGCCGCTGAAAGCGTTGATGGCCTTTTTGGTGACCTGAGTTCCGGTAAGAATGCGCCGAAAACGGGCGGTGGGGCAAAAGGCAACAGCGCGGCTGCTGCGGGTGCGGGTAATAATAGTCGTAGCGGCAGTGGTGCCAGCAACGCAGACATCAGTAAGTATGCTGACCAGATAAAAATGGCTATCCAGAGCAAACTTTATAATGCTGAAATGTTTGCGGGAAAAACTTGTGATCTTCACATCTCGTTAAGATCGGATGGTTCACTGAGTAATATTGAATCGAAAGGTGGCGATCCTGAGCTTTGTGAGGCTGCTCTTAGAGCGGCGCGGACGGCAAATATGCCAACTCCGCCGAGTAAAGATGTGTATGAACGGGTCAAAGATGCCACTTTGCTGTTTAAGCTTTAAGTTGTCATGAATGCCTGGTCCGGATATCCGGGTCAGGTTGTATAATTATCGTTGTTTTGAGTTTGTTAACAATCTGCTAAATTATCGCGGGTTTTCCGCCCGGATAAGGGAGATATGATGAAGCAGGCATTACGTGTAGCGTTTGGTTTTTTAATGCTGTGGGCAGCGGTGCTGCACGCAGAAGTACGTATCGAGATTACCCAGGGGGTTGACTCGGCACGCCCAATCGGTGTTGTTCCCTTCCAGTGGGCAGGGCCTGGTGCTGCTCCTGAGGATATCAGCGACGTCGTTTCTTTCGATTTGCGCATGAGTGGCAAATTCAACCCGTTGGATCGTTCACGTCTGCCTCAGACCCCGGCAACCGCGCAGGAAGTACAGCCTGCTGCATGGTCCGCATTGGGTATTGATGCCGTGGTCGTCGGTCAGGTTACGCCTAACCCGGACGGCAGCTTCAACGTGGCTTACCAGCTTGTTGATACCGGCGGCGCGCCAGGCACTGTGCTTGCACAGAACTCCTATAAAGTGACCAAACAGTGGTTGCGTTATGCGGCACATACCGCCAGTGATGAAGTGTTCCTCAAACTGACCGGTATTAAAGGCGCATTCCGTACCCGTATCGCGTATGTGGTACAGGCCAGTGGCGGTCAGTTCCCTTACGAACTGCGCGTGTCCGACTACGATGGTCATAACACCTCCGTTATTCACCGTTCATCCCAGCCGCTGATGTCTCCGGCCTGGTCTCCGGACGGTTCTCAACTGGCTTACGTGACATTTGAAAGCGGTCGTTCAGCGCTGGTTATCCAGAATCTGGCGTCAACTGCGACACGTCAGGTTGCTTCTTTCCCGCGTCACAACGGTGCGCCTGCGTTCTCACCTGACGGCAGCAAGATTGCCTTTGCGCTGTCTAAAACTGGTAGCCTGAATATTTATGTGATGGATCTGGCCTCCGGGCAAATCCGTCAGGTAACCGATGGCCGTAGCAACAACACCGAACCAACCTGGTTCCCGGATAGCCAGAACCTGGCCTTTACTTCCGACCAGGCAGGGCGTCCGCAGGTTTATAAAGTGAATGTAAATGGCGGAGCAGCACAACGTATCACCTGGCAGGGTTCTCAAAACCAGGATGCTGACGTTAGTGCTGATGGTAAATTTATGGTAATGGTGAGCTCCGAAGGCGGTCAGCAACACATTGCCAAACAAGATCTGGCAGCGGGTGGCGTGCAAGTTTTATCGTCAACGTTCCTGGATGAATCGCCGAGTCTGGCACCTAACGGCACGATGGTAATCTACAGCTCTTCTCAGGGGATGGGATCCGTGCTGAACCTGGTTTCTACAGATGGGCGTTTCAAAGCGCGTATTCCGGCGTCTGATGGACAGGTAAAATCACCTGCCTGGTCGCCGTACCTGTAAATAATAAATAATTGATTACTAAAGGATCAAAGAAATGCAACTGAACAAAGTGCTGAAAGGGCTGACTATCGCTCTGTCCGTAATGGCAATCGCCGCATGTTCTTCTAAAAAGAACGTGAGCAACGACCAGAGCGGCGAAGGCATGATGGGTGCCGGTACTGGTATGAACGGCAATGGCAACATGTCTTCTGAAGAGCAAGCACGTTTGCAGATGCAGCAGCTGCAACAGAACAATATCGTTTACTTCGATCTGGACAAGTTCGATATCCGTTCTGACTTCGCTGCAATGCTGGACGCGCACGCTAACTTCCTGCGTAGCAACCCGTCTTACAAAGTGACCGTAGAAGGCCATGCGGATGAACGTGGTACTCCGGAATACAACATCTCCCTGGGCGAACGTCGTGCTAACGCCGTTAAAATGTACCTGCAGGGTAAAGGTGTTACCGCTGACCAGATCTCCATCGTTTCTTACGGTAAAGAAAAACCTGCAGTACTGGGTCATGACGAAGCGGCTTACGCTAAAAACCGTCGTGCCGTACTGGTTTACTAAGAGAATTGCATGAGCAGTAACTTCAGACATCACCTGTTGAGTCTGTCGTTACTGGTTGGCATAGCGGCCCCCTGGGCCGCTTTTGCTCAGGCGCCAATCAGTAGTGTCGGCTCAGGCTCGGTAGAAGACCGGGTCACTCAACTCGAGCGTATTTCTAACGCTCACAGTCAACTTTTAACCCAACTCCAGCAGCAACTCTCTGATAACCAATCCGATATTGACACCCTGCGTGGTCAGATTCAGGAAAGTCAGTATCAGCTGAGCCAGATCAATGAGCGCCAGAAGCAGATTCTGACGCAGATTGACAGCCTGGGTAGCGGGGCAGGAGCGGCAGCAGGGCAGAGCCAGCAGGCTTCTGGCGATCAGAGTAGCGTAGCGGCACCAGATGCCTCTGCAACGACGTCAGCGCCGGTACAAAGCGGCGACGCCAATACGGATTACAATGCAGCGATTGCCATGGTGCAGGATAAGTCCCGCCAGGATGAAGCCATCACTGCATTCCAGAACTTTGTCAAAAAATATCCTGATTCAACTTACATCCCTAATGCCAACTACTGGCTGGGTCAGTTGAATTACAACAAGGGTAAAAAAGACGATGCGGCCTATTATTTTGCCTCGGTGGTAAAAAACTATCCTAAGTCGCCAAAAGCGCCTGATGCGATGTTTAAGGTTGGCGTCATCATGCAGGACAAAGGTGACGGCGCGAAAGCGAAGGCGGTTTATCAGCAGGTGGTTGCAAAATACCCTGGTACTGATGGCGCAAAACAGGCACAAAAACGCCTCGCTTCGATGTAGCGAATAGCGCTTGACCAGAAATCGCGTTATTTCTGGTCTTGTCGCGTGAATCGTAAGCAGTTGGGTGATCTTCCTCAAAATTTTTGTTGCGCTGAATTCTTAAATCAGTAATATATGCCGCCGTTGCCAAGGGATATCACACAAACCAAAAGCAGCGCAAAAGTGGGTCGTTAGCTCAGTTGGTAGAGCAGTTGACTTTTAATCAATTGGTCGCAGGTTCGAATCCTGCACGACCCACCAATACTAAAGTAGTCAGTGGTAGTAAAGCGTGAAGGATAACGTTGCGTCAGCGACGGCCCGTAGGGCGAGACGAAGTCGAGTCATCCTGCACGACCCACCACTTAAAGCAGTAAGTAAGCAGTATCCAGCGTAGTATCGGGTGATTAGCTCAGCTGGGAGAGCACCTCCCTTACAAGGAGGGGGTCGGCGGTTCGATCCCGTCATCACCCACCACTCGGGTCGTTAGCTCAGTTGGTAGAGCAGTTGACTTTTAATCAATTGGTCGCAGGTTCGAATCCTGCACGACCCACCAATTTAACATCACACTCAGATGTTAATCGTGAAGGATAACGTTGCGTCAGCAGCGGCCCGCAGGGCGAGACGAAGTCGAGTCATCCTGCACGACCCACCACTTAATGTGGTTCCGAGTAAAAATCTTTCAGGTGACACCCGTATGGGTCGTTAGCTCAGTTGGTAGAGCAGTTGACTTTTAATCAATTGGTCGCAGGTTCGAATCCTGCACGACCCACCACTCTGAATGATTAAAGTAGTAAATCCCGCAAGGGGTCGTTAGCTCAGTTGGTAGAGCAGTTGACTTTTAATCAATTGGTCGCAGGTTCGAATCCTGCACGACCCACCACT
>NZ_CBFFRJ010000087.1:10320-21997 GCF_965644225.1 Phytobacter sp. V91
GGGTCGTTAGCTCAGTTGGTAGAGCAGTTGACTTTTAATCAATTGGTCGCAGGTTCGAATCCTGCACGACCCACCACTACTTAAAGTGGTCAACAATAGTAAACGTGAAGGATAACGTTGCGCCAGCAACGGCCCGAAGGGCGAGCGAAGCGAGTAATCCTGCACGACCCACCAATGTAAAAAAGCGCCCTAAAGGCGCTTTTTTGCTATCTGCGATATACAAGATTCGAACCTGCAGCAGGTTCGGGTCGACAAAATTGTCGGGAACAATTTTGCACAATGCGTAGCGTTGCCCAAAGGGCGAGTCTCAGGATGAGACGAGTAGCGAAGATAGACAACGGAGCCGCCTGCGGCGACGGCCCGAAGGGCGAGCGAAGCGGGTCATCCTGCACGACCCACCAATGTAAAAATGGCGCTGGCGGCGCTTTTTTGCTATCTGCAATACACAACCATTCCAGAATGCCCCCTGAGCTCCACCCCGTCGTTCATTTACGGTGACTTTTCGCCTTTAATCGGCTATCGTGTTTAGTATATAAAACTTATTTGCCTGTCTTTAGCCTGCCATCGTCAAAGTAAGGCACTATTGTTAAGCCAGTAAAACGAGTAAGCATGATGAGCGTAATCTTTGATCCTGAAGCTGCAATTTATCCTTTCCCGCCAAAACCGTTGCCCCTCAATCTGGACGAGAAACAATTTTATCGCGAAAAAATCAAACGCTTACTGAAAGAGCGTGATGCGGTCATGGTGGCGCACTACTATACGGATCCGGAGATTCAGCAACTGGCTGAGGAGACCGGCGGCTGCATCTCTGACTCGCTGGAAATGGCGCGTTTTGGGGCAAAGCACCCAGCCTCAACGCTGCTCGTGGCCGGTGTGCGTTTTATGGGCGAAACGGCCAAAATCCTCAGCCCGGAAAAAACCATCCTGATGCCGACCCTCAATGCGGAATGTTCGCTGGATTTGGGCTGCCCTATTGAGGAGTTCAGCGCATTTTGCGATGCCCATCCGGACAGAACCGTGGTGGTTTACGCCAACACCTCTGCGGCGGTGAAAGCGCGTGCGGACTGGGTCGTGACATCCAGCATTGCCGTTGAATTAATTGAGCATCTCGACAGCCTGGGGGAGAAAATTATCTGGGCGCCGGACCGGCATCTTGGCAGCTATGTGCAAAAGCAGACCGGGGCAGATGTATTGTGCTGGCAGGGGGCCTGTATTGTGCATGATGAATTTAAAACCCAGGCGCTAACGACCATGAAGGCGCTCTATCCCGAGGCCGCCATTCTGGTTCACCCGGAGTCACCGCATTCGGTGGAGAAACTGGCGGATGCCGTCGGTTCGACCAGTCAGTTAATTAACGCGGCCAGAACCTTGCCGCATAAACAGCTTATTGTCGCCACCGACCGGGGGATCTTCTACAAAATGCAGCAGGCCGTGCCGGACAAAGAGCTACTGGAAGCGCCTACCGCTGGTGAAGGGGCGACATGCCGCAGTTGCGCGCACTGCCCGTGGATGGCGATGAATGGCTTAAAAGCCATTGCCGAGGGCCTGGAGAATGGCGGAGCGGCCCATGAGATCCATGTGGATGCCGCATTGCGCGAAGGGGCGTTACTGCCATTGAACCGTATGTTAGATTTTGCGGCTACACTACGTCCTTAACCTTTGTTACGCCCAGGAATTCGCTCAGGAGAGAAGATGGATTTTTTTAGCACGCAAAACATACTGGTACATATCCCGATCGGTACCGGTGGCTACGATCTTTCATGGATTGAAGCGGTGGGAACCCTGGCCGGCTTGCTCTGTATCTGGCTCGCCAGCCTTGAGAAAATCAGTAACTATGCGTTTGGTTTAATCAACGTCACGCTGTTTGCCATTATCTTCTTCCAGATCCAGCTTTACGCCAGCCTGTTGCTGCAGGTGTTTTTCTTCGCCGCCAATATCTATGGCTGGTACGCCTGGTCGCGACAAACCACCGCCAATGAAGCGGTTCTACAGATCCGCTGGCTGCCATTACCCAAAGCCCTTGGCTGGATAGCCGCCTGCGTGGTGGCTATTGGCCTGATGACCGCCTTTATTGACCCTGTATTTGCCGTGCTGACCCGCATTGCGGTGTCCATGATGCAATCCGTCGGGCTGAACGTCGCGATGCCCGAACTGCAGCCGGATGCTTTCCCGTTCTGGGACTCCTGCATGATGGTACTGTCGATTGCCGCCATGATCCTGATGACCCGCAAGTATGTGGAAAACTGGCTGTTGTGGGTCATCATCAACCTGATAAGCGTGGTTATCTTTGCCCTGCAGGGAGTATGGGCGATGTCGCTGGAATATATGCTGCTGACCTTTATTGCGCTTAACGGCAGCCGGATGTGGATTAAGAGCGCCCGTGAGCGAGGCTCCAGGGCGTTTGCGCGCTAATGATGATGTGAATGGGCGTGGCCAGACTGCATCTCGCTGAGATGGCACTCTGGCCCGTTACAGGGCTGATACTCCATCTGAATGGTGGCATGCTCAATCTGATAGTGATGTTGCAGGAAGTGTTCAATTTGCCGCAGCAGGCCGTCGTGTTCGTGCGGCGGTATAACGCACACATGCAGCGTTATCAACTTTTTCTCCCCCACCAGCCATACATGCACGTGGTGCACATCGCGCACTGCCGGAATTGAACGGCGCATATGGCGCTTAATCGCTTCTGTATCCAGGGTCACGGGAGCCCCTTCAAGCAGCTCGTTGACGCTCTCCCGCAACAGTGACCAGGCGCTGCGCAGCACCAGCAGTGAAACCAGAACTGACAATATCGGATCGGCTGGTGTCCAGCCGGTGAACATAATAATCAGCGCGGCGAGGATCGCCCCTACGGAGCCCAACAGATCGCCCAGCACATGTAATGCCGCCGCTCTCACATTCAGATTCTTCTCTTCATTTCCGCGGTGTAGCAGCCAGAAGGCGACAATATTGGCCAGTAGACCTGCCACTGCGATGGTCATCATGGTCGCACCCGCTACGGGCTGCGGATGATAGAAACGCGCAATGGCTTCCCGGACAATAAACAGCGTGATCACCACCAGGGCAATGGCATTAACGAAGGCGGCAAGAGTGGTCAGGCGTAACCAGCCAAAGGTGCGTCTGCTACTGGGAGGGCGGCGGGCAAAATGAACGGCCAGCAGGGCGAAGAAAAGGGCTGCTGCATCGGTAAGCATATGGCCGGCATCAGCCAGAAGTGCCAGCGAGCCGGAGATAAATCCCCCCACCACTTCAATGAGCATAAACAGCGCAGTGACGCAAAAGGCGAGCAACAGGCGTCGCGAATTGGCATCTTCAGGCGGGTGAGGGTCGGCGTGTGAATGGGAGTGCGCCATCTTGAGCATCCTGTGTCAAAGGCGTTATCAGCGTCTTACATCATTGCAGATCTTTTTGCTCTGCGGCAGAAAAAATTGAGGAGAGCCGAAGCCCTCCTCTGATTATTCACCGCGTTGGCCTGACGCCATCACTGGGTTGTGCCATCAGTGTTGCTGTTCACATCGTTGCTGATGCCATTACCCGTCTGGATTTTGTCGTTAATATCCGGGCACTTGCCGTCTTTACACTGCGAGTTTTTGTGGATCTGGTCTTTGGTCAGACTGTCATCGCTCATCCCGTGGCCGGGGCTGTTTTGAGGATGCAGCATCGTGCCGCTTTGGGTTCCACCGTCGTTCGGCGCGAGATTGGCTTTTGCATCCGGCGCAACCTGGCCTGCACTTGCTGCCGCGTTGGCCTGGCCGTTATTGGTTTGCGATGTTGAGTCCGCAGCAAGCGCAGCGCCGCTTGCCAGGGTCAGGGTTGTCGTCAGCCAAAGTACCGCTAATTTATTCATTTTCATCATGATGCTCCTGTTCTTGTCGTCATTTTCCGGGATTAGCACCGGTCAGACGGGCGCGAACGAGTGGTTACGCTCACTGGTGAAAAATTTCGCATTTAAAATAACTAATAGCATGGAATATTGATATAAATTAAAAATAAAGAACTAACACTTAAAAAGTGTAGTATCTGAATCGTTATTCGCTACTTAATGACGTTTTTTAGCGTTATTCCAGGAATTTTCTGCCCGAAGTGTAAAATCGCGTTTACACTCCCTGGCCGACAAGTTAGATTGGATGGATTGCATTCATTAAAAAATAGTATGGTAACGCTGGAACGATCATGAATTATCAGAACGACGACTTACGTATTAAAGAGATCAATGAGTTATTACCTCCTGTAGCACTCCTTGAGAAATTCCCCGCCACTGAGACCGCCGCGAATACGGTTTCTCAGGCACGCAGCGCAATCCATCAGATTTTGCAGGGTAAAGACGATCGCCTGTTAGTGGTCATTGGCCCATGCTCTATTCACGATCCTGCCGCGGCAAAAGAGTATGCGGCGCGCCTGCTTACCCTGCGTGAAGCGCTGAAAGGTGAACTGGAAGTGGTGATGCGCGTTTATTTTGAAAAGCCGCGTACCACCGTGGGATGGAAAGGGCTGATTAACGATCCGCATATGGACAACAGCTTCCAGATCAACGACGGGTTACGTATCGCACGTAAGCTGCTGCTGGAGATCAATGACAGCGGTCTGCCGGCGGCCGGTGAGTTCCTCGATATGATCAGCCCGCAATACCTGGCGGATTTGATGAGCTGGGGCGCAATCGGTGCCCGTACTACCGAGTCGCAGGTCCACCGTGAGCTGGCCTCAGGCCTCTCCTGCCCGGTAGGTTTTAAAAATGGTACCGATGGCACCATTAAGGTGGCGATTGATGCTATCAATGCCGCCAGCGCGCCGCACTGCTTCCTTTCCGTGACCAAGTGGGGCCACTCTGCCATTGTGAACACCAGCGGCAACGGTGACTGCCATATCATTCTGCGTGGGGGCAAAGAGCCGAACTACAGTGCCGCGCACGTGGCCCAGGTGAAGCAGGGGCTGGAAAAAGCAGGCCTGGCCGCGCAGGTGATGATCGATTTCAGCCATGCCAACTCCAGTAAGCAATTTAAAAAACAGATGGATGTAGGTACGGATGTCTGTGCGCAGATTGCCGGTGGCGAAAAAGCGATTATGGGCGTGATGATTGAAAGCCACCTGGTGGAAGGCAATCAGAATCTGGAAAGCGACGAGCCGCTGGTTTATGGCAAGAGCGTCACCGATGCCTGTATTGGCTGGGAAGATACCGAAGTGGCGCTGCGTCAGCTGGCCGAGGCAGTAAAAGCCCGCCGTAAATAATACACTTGATATTGTGTATCAGGCTCATGACTCGTCCTGATATAGATTGACAGTTTTCTGTCTGTAAAACGCCTGATGAACATCATCGGGCGTTTTGCATTTCAGGGGCAAGTGTGGCCGTTCATGGTTATAAATGGCCACGGATAATAGCCGTTAATACCTCACTCACTTTACGCTTGCCGGTAAGATACGTATTCATTGTGATTAATCAAAGTTTTGAATTGTTTGATGAATGTCTCAAAACGCTATTTTATAATGTGTAAAATGACGTTTCATATTTATGTTTAAGCGTTTTTATTCATAAATCAGAGGGGCGATTATAAAGGGATATATAAAAGCATTATGGTTATATTTTTCACTTTAAATAACTTTGCTAAAAAATAACTAGCAATGGTGCGATTATATTAACACCCCATCACAACAGGAGTGTGTTAAACATATAAAAGCACCTTGGAGAAATGCGTTTCATAGTTAATCAATTGATATTATTCATTAATCAATTAAGTCAATGAAGTGTGCAGGCTTCTTTTATAGATCGCCCACACTATTTTATTGAATGGCGAGGTATAAGTGACGTCAGGCTTAATAAATAGTATTACTTCCGGCATGTGTCTGGGATTTACTTCCCCAGAGATACTGGCTGCCGATGGTAAAACCACACTGTAGTATGAACATAATTTCAAAATAATGGATCGTCGGCATTGTTATTCAGAAGAATTTAAAGTTTTTTTCTGACAAATAGGGGCACGGTGGGGAAAAGTCCCTTTCAAACAGGATGAAAATATGTACAAACGCATAAAACTACTCACTCTGCTTTGCACCCTGGCGACAGCCGCTCAAGCCAATACCTTACTGCAGGGCGTCGTGCTGGCGGATGCCCCCTTCAGCGGTGCTCTGGTGCAGATCACCGACAGCAGCGGGCAGCATCTGTCGACACAAACCGATAATGCAGGCCGTTATTCCGTGGTAATTGATGGTCTGCACCCGCCGCTACTGTTATCAGCCAAAGCCCCGGATGTCACGACCGACTGCCTGCACAACGATAAATTACGTGCACGGTGTATGGCTTCGCTACTCATGAGCGTACAAAAAGAGGCTGCCAATACCGCCAATATCACCCCGTTCAGTGATCGATTAGTTTCCGAGGTGGCGGGGGCGCTTGGGTATATCGGCCCGCAGCAATGGGTTGAAAAGGGCCGCCCCGCGGATTTAAACCCCGAGCTTTTAACCACTCCTCTGGCTAACTTTCGACGGGGGATGGAGAAGGCATTTATTTCTCTGGGAGTAGAATCAGCACACATAGATCCTGTGACAACGCCGATTGTTTCCGGAGATGCCATGACCGCCATCCTGTCGGTGATTAACCACAATCGTGGATATGATAATAACAGCGGCGAAGCGGGAGCAACCATACTGACTGATAGTGCTTACCGGCCAATCGTCGGGTTACAAAATAGTGGTCCCTGGGAACCATTCGATCTCAAACAAGCCAGGCAAGATAAAGTCAATATCACCGCTGCAGCCAAACGTATTCTGATTGTCAGTGACTCCACGGCAGCCACTTATGAAGTGAGCCGTCTGCCGCGAATGGGATGGGGGCAGGTATTTCAAAGCAGACTGCGCGCGGATTCAGGCATTGTGGTTCTGAACGGCTCACGAGCCGGGCGATCCAGTCGGGATTTTTATAATGAAGGCTGGTATCAGCAAATGGGCCGCTATCTGCAGCCCGGCGATTATGTTTTTATTGCCCACGGCCACAACGATCAAAACTGCGACGGTGAGAAGCCGATTCGAGGCGCTGCCGATGTACGCAACCTCTGTACCTACCCGAATAACGCTGATGGTAAGCCACAGTATCCCCATGGGCATCCAGAGTTGTCATTCCAGCACTCGCTGGAGCGTTATATAAATATAGCCCGCGAAAAAGGTGCTATTCCTGTGCTCTTTACTCCGACGACGCGGGTAAAAAATGCTGCAGGGAAAACAGCGTATCAGCATGGTGTTCAGGATGTTGTTGTCAGCAGCCATCATACTCCGGCAAAACCTGGCTATATGTTCAGCGGTGATTATATCGAGACGATTAAGCAAACCGCCGAGCAAAACCAGGTGCCATTAATCGATCTGGAACAAGAGACGATCGCGTTTGCAAACGCCCATCCTAATGACTGGATGGATTATTGGCTGGCAGTTGACGCTAATGATCCACGTTATCCCTGGTATAAAACCCAGAAAGCTGGGGTTCGCACCAACCCTGATACCACCCATTTTCAGCAAAAAGGGGCGGAAGCCGTGGCACAACTTGTCGTCCAGCGTATTTACCAGACACCTCAACTGCAAGATTTAGCCGATAAACTTAATCCTTAAGGATCAAGCGATGAAAAGAATAATCTTTGCCAGCACCCTCCTGGCCTGCAGTAGCGTTTATGCTTTACCGACTCAGCAGACACCGTGGAATGCTATCGTTTCAGCCACGCCGCAGGTCGGTCAATACGCGACGATTTCCCAGGCGCTATCAGCCGCCCCGATGCAGGGTACGCCCTGGCGAATCCTGATCAAAGACGGTCACTGGCAGGAACGGCTGGTTATCGACAGGCCGGTGACCCTAATCGGTGAGTCACAGGAAGGCACCATTATTGAAGCCGACACGCCAGCAGGTGCTCTGGATGGCAGCGGCAATAAGCTCGGTACAAGCCGCACCAGCACCGTCGAGGTGCAAGCGAGCGGTATCACCATGGAGAATCTGACGATTCGCAACAGCTTTGACTTTCCCGCGAATAAGTCTTTGCCTGATGGCGATCCACGTAAGTTGAAAGATACCCAGGCGGTTGCGCTGATGATCGCGGATAACGTGGATGAAGCGCGTTTTCGTCGCGTGAAGCTGGAAGGTTACCAGGACACTTTTTACAGCAAAAGCGGTAGCCGAAGTTACTTTACAGACTGTATCGTGACCGGCCATGTTGATTTTATTTTTGGCTCCGGTATCGCCGTCTTTGAACGTTGCGACATTATTGCCCGCAACCGCACCGATATTTCATCACCGCTTGGGTATATCACCGCGCCCTCGACGGCATCAGCAGCAAAATATGGCCTGATCTTCATAAACAGCAAAATCAGCAGAGAAGCCGGCGTTCCGGCCAAAAGCTTTGCGCTGGGCCGTCCCTGGCATCCAACGACCCAGTTTAGCGATGGGCGTTATGCCGATCCCGAGGCGATAGGGCTTGCCGCATTTATTGACTGCGATATAGATGAACATATCTACGGCTGGGACAAAATGTCCGGTAAAGATAAAGCCGGAGAAAAAATCTGGTTTTATCCGCAGGACAGCCGCTTTTATGAGTTCTCCAACCGTGGCCCAGGAGCAGGTCAGGGCGGGGAGCATTACCAGCTAAGCGCCGTTGACGCGGCGCAGTACAACCTCAAAACCATTTTCTCCGGCTGGCAGCCGGCTTTGCTGAAATAAATAGGGAATCATTATGCATCGTCGTTTCACTTTTAGCGCCTGCTGCTGTTTGATCGCGCTGGCTTGCAATAACGTTTACGCAGCAGACAGCCAGCGTTTACAGGCGGTCAAAACTTTTGCCGATAACGTGCTGGACAAAGCGGGAGATAAATATCACCCGACCGCACCTTCTCCGCTACTCGCCAACGGTATCGATCCGCGCACCGGCAAGCAGATGGAATGGATTTTTCCCGACGGTCACACCGCGGTTTTGTCTAATTTTTCTGCTCAGCAGAACCTGATGCGCGTCCTGGTTGGTCTTAGCAATCTGACCGGCGATGATAAATACAAAAAGCGTGCGGAAGATAACGTTCGTTATTACTTCACCAATTATCAGGATAAAAGCGGCCTGTTGATTTGGGGAGGCCATCGCTTTATCGACTTAAAAACCCTCCGTCCGGAAGGGCCAAGTGAAAAAGAGCAGGTTCATGAATTAAAGAACGCTTATCCCTGGTATGAACTGATGTTTACCGTTGATAAGCCCGCGACCGTGCGCTTTATTCGCAGTTTCTGGAATGCGCATGTTTATGACTGGAATATCCTGGAAACCAGCCGCCATGGAGAATATGGCAAGACGCAAGGCAAGCTCTGGGCGAATGACTTCACGCAACAACCACCCTTTTTTGCCACTAAGGGGCTAAGTTTCCTTAATGCAGGTAACGATCTGATCTATTCGGCTTCTCTACTGTACAAATACAATAATGAACCCGGCGCGCTGGTCTGGGCGAAGCGTCTGGCGCAGCAATATGTTCTGCCGCGGGATAAAAAAACGGGGCTCGGCGTATATCAGTTCACCCAGGCGTTAAAACGGGCGGAAACCACCGATGACAGCGATACTAATTCTAAATATGGCGATCGCGCACAGCGTCAGTTCGGCCCGGAATTTGGCCCCGATGCTCTTGAAGGTAATATGCTGCTGAAAGGCCGTACCAGCACGATTTATTCAGAAAACGCTTTGATGCAACTGGCGCTTGCTAAATCTCTGGGTCAGGATGGTAATGAGATTAAAAAGTGGACTCTGGATGGGCTAAAAGCCTTTGCTCATTATGCCTACGATCCCAGCAATAATACTTTTCGCCCGCTGCTGGCTAATGGAACAGACCTCTCCAGTTACACGATACCGCGTGAGGGTTACTATGGTAAAAAGGGCACGATTCTCAAGCCTTATACCGCAGGGAGCGAGTTCCTGCTCTCCTACGCCAGGGCTTACACCTTAGAGCAGGATAGTGAGCTTTGGAAAGTGGCACGAGGCATAGCGCAAGGACAGGGGTTGGGGGATATTGGTGAGCCGAATGGTAAAAATGTGAAGGTCAATTTAGCCACCAGTAACAGTGACGCCTGTGCTATTTTTGCGCTGCTCGATCTGTGGCAGGCAACCAAAGTCCAGGCCTATCTCGATGTGGCGCAAAAAGTGGCGGACAACATCCTGGCCAGTCATCGCCTGAATGGCTTTTTCGTCAGGGATCAGCAAGTACAATATGCCAGTATTGATAATATTGACCCCTACGCCCTGCTGGCACTTGAAGCGACTTTACAGAATAAAGCCGACGCCGTAGCGCCATTTCTGAATGGTTCTGGCTTTACCGAAGGCGCTTATCTTATGCCTGATGGCAGCGTACGAATTTCTACACGAGATAATGAACTATTTGAATTAAAATCAGGAGAACAACTTAAACCTAATAATAAAAAATAGTTTTTAATTTCGATGGTACATATGGAGTGCTAAACGCGGTATGAGCAGGTCAGATGGCTGATATTACCGGGGAGAAGAGAGCGAAGTTATCCAGGGAAACTGAGGGTAAAAGGCGGAAATAGCCGGATAAAAAAATGCTGGTCACCTTAAGTGACCAGCATTATGGATTGCTCCACGCTTTTTTATGCAAGACGAAGAATTACTTCGCTTTACCCTGGTTGGCAACCGCTGCCGCTTTTGCTGCGATTTCGTCAGCATTGCCCAGGTAGTAGTGTTTGATAGGTTTGAAGTTTTCGTCGAACTCATACACCAGCGGTACGCCGGTCGGGATGTTCAGTTCGAGGATCTCGTCTTCACCCATGTTGTCGAGGAATTTCACCAGCGCACGCAGGGAGTTACCGTGAGCGGCAACGATCACGCGCTCACCGCTTTTCAGACGCGGCAGAATGGTTTCGTTCCAGTAAGGCACAACACGTTCGATGGTCAGCGCCAGGCTTTCGGTCTGCGGCAGCTCTTTATCGGTCAGTTTTGCGTAACGCGGATCGTGGCCCGGGAAACGCTCGTCGTCTTTGGTCAGTTCCGGCGGCGTTACCGCGAAGCCGCGACGCCACTGTTTAACCTGCTCGTCACCGTATTTCTCAGCGGTTTCGGCTTTGTTCAAACCCTGCAGCGCACCGTAGTGACGTTCGTTCAGTTTCCAGGATTTCTCAACCGGCAGCCAGGCCTGATCCAGTTCGTCCAGCACGTTCCACAGAGTGTGGATGGCACGTTTCAGCACAGAGGTATAAGCAAAATCGAAGCTGAAGCCTTCTTCTTTCAGCAGCTTACCCGCAGCTTTTGCTTCGCTAACGCCTTTCTCTGACAGATCAACGTCATACCAACCGGTGAAGCGGTTTTCGTTGTTCCACTGGCTTTCGCCGTGACGAACCAGAACCAGCTTAGTTACAGCCATACACTTACTCCTCATAAGCCTGATTGAATGATAACAATTCTCATTATATTGCCCTGGGATGACCAGCGGCAACGATTACCCTTAACCATAGCGAAAATAGTCGCGGAGTGTAAGATGCTTGTGAATCAGTGGTTACCATTTTGTCGGTAACTGGCCGATATTTCAGCAATATGGCTAAAAAAAACCCTCCGGACGGAGGGTTCAGATTGCTGACGAACCCCACGTTTTTTGTGGGGTTTTGTTTTTGTAGCGACCGCAGGTCGCGATCGCGATATTTTCCTGTCTTTCTGCCCCGGCTTTTCTACTG
>NZ_CBFFRJ010000088.1:0-21887 GCF_965644225.1 Phytobacter sp. V91
GCGGGCATCGTGAAAAATCTATGGCAAAGAAAGCCTTATGTTCTCATAACTGACGATTAAATCGCACCTTCCTTAGTGGGTTACGCCAGTATGAATCAGGCCAACTGGAAGATTATTATCTCCGGAGAACCGGACAGCGTTTCACGTATTTTAATGCAAACGATGGTCAATGCTTTCTGGTTTACGCTGGCGATAATCGTTTTGACGGCGGCGATCGTTATCTTCTTTTCTGCCAGAATATCCTCCCCGCTTGAAAGGCTGGTCGAGTTTACCCGTGAGGAAGACAGCGAAGTCACTCTGAAAAAGCTGTCGAAAATTAATGCCTGGTATAAAGAAGCAGAGCGCCTGAGAGAAGCCGTGGTGCTGCATCTGCAAATGATGACCCGTCGGGTAAATAAACTCAGCGATGAGACCATGACCGATCCGCTTACCGGGCTATACAATCGTAAAGGGTTTAATCAACTGGTCAGCAGGCATAGCGCAACAAACACACATTGCATTATTGCCATTGATATCGACCACTTCAAAAAGATCAACGATAAACATGGACACAATGCCGGTCATGCAGTGCTGGTTGCCCTGAGCGCCAGACTCAAAAGCGTTTGTCCACCTGAAGGTATCGTCTGCCGTTTTGGCGGCGAGGAGTTTGTGGTCTTTATGCCGGACAGCAGTCTGAATGAGAGCGTGAATGTCGCAGAACAGATGCGTGAATATATTAACGAGGAAGATTTCCCATACACCGGCAATGTCACCATCTCTCTGGGCGTGGCGAGCGTTGCGGATAATGGCAATGACATCACACGCGCACTTAAGCAGGCCGATGAAGCACTTTATGAAGCCAAACGCGCAGGCAGAAATAAGGTCGTCGTCAGTCCTTCACCGGATATGTACGGTTATATCTGACGGGCAGAGACTCCCTGCCCGGTCATCACCTGCCCTTGCCTGCTAGAAGTTCTTATCCAGCGACAGCGTAATATTGCGCTGTCGGTAGTCATAAAAATCAATATTGCTGTTCACCCGCTTTTCGCTGAAATTCAGCTTCGGCATTACGCCAAAGACATAGAGATCCCGGTGCCAGAGCGCCAGGCTGTAGAGCTGTTCATTATCTTTGCGGCGCGTGGCGAAGATATCGCTGTCTGCCTGATAGCCGCGCCTCGCGAATGCCGCAGTGGCGGAGAACGAAATCTTCCACGGCAAATCCACCTGGACGCCACCGCGCACGCCCAGCCGGTGATTGCTTTCGCTTTTGCTGAAAGTTTGCTGGTCGAGCAGGTCAAAGCCGCCGTAGGCGGAAACGCTGCTGGTAAAGGCATGCGACAGCGTGGTTGAAGAGTAGCGATTATGGCCGCGCAAAAATCGATAAGCATCATCGTCATAAGATAACTTTTGATATTCCAGCACCTGACTCACCTGCCAGGTGGGTGACAGTAAATAGCTGTATTCTCCGCGCACCCCAGGCCCGGATGAGTAAGCTTCGGTTCCGTACCATCTTTTTTCATAAAACGGCAGCAGTGCCAGTTGCTGGCGGAAATCCCGCCACTGATATCCGGCATAAGCCCGGCTGGTCACATCATCAAAATCATGATTATTCCAGTAGCTTTTGCCGTTTACCGTCCCCTGAAAGCGTAAGCCGTGTTGATCGTAGAGCTGTACGTCTTTTTGCAGTGCGCCGCTGAACCACACCCCTTCTCCCCGCTGGGGAAAACTCTCTTTATTACGTATAAAGAGGCGGTCACCTACGCGGATAGTCCTGCCTGATGAGGCATTATTGACGTTGCTGTCATTGAGGTAGCTGACGCTGAACGAACCGGTCAGGGCGCTGCCTCGCTGAATACGCTCCAGATAGACGGCAATGACCTGCTGGATGTTGGCCGGGGGATTGCTTTGTAAAACGCGACGGAACTGGTATTCAGCCGCGTCATACTGATGATTTTCATACATCGCCCGCGCCAAATCGAGACGCACCGCAGCAAAGTCAGGGTGTTCGCTCAAAATGGTCCGATAGTGGCTAATCGCCTGCTGATACTGACCATTACTACGAGCAAGCCCCGCTTTGGCGAAGTGGATCAGGATGGTATCCGGATTGGGTGACGCTTCATAGACCGGTAAAATGGCACTGACCATCGGCCATTTCCCCTCTTGCACCGCCTGATTAAGTAATGCCATCGCCAGCTCAGGTTGTTCTGCCAGACGCGCATTGTTCACATGCAGCGTCTTTTGCTGGGGATTAGCCTGGGTTTGCTGCGGGGCCAGACGTTCAAAGTGAGGTGCGGCGGGGATCGCGTCGCTTTCCGGTGGCGCCGCGAAAGCTGCACCCAGCGGGCACAGCATGGTGAGTGCGCCTGTACGCAAGATATTCATAGGGAGACGTACCATCAGGAAGGTCCGGTCAGACAGGCTGACCGGATATCAATTTATTGACGTGTTGCGCCGAATGAGGCGTTTTTGCTGCTGTCCGTAAACTGCGCGAGACCGCCCAACTCTTCTGCTGCCGGGCCATTGAAGTGGCCGGCGAAGGTGCCGCTTTGTCCACCCGATTGCGCGGAGCCGGTAAAGCCACCATTAACGATGGTCCCCTGCATCGCCACTTCAGTACCGAAGGTATCACTCGCCGCAATGTTGCCGTTGATGGTTTTTGCCGCAAAATCGATATTGAAGGTCGCATCGCTACGCTTGTCTTCACGCAGGCCGTTACCCACATAGGTTGCCGTGCCCTGGGTTGGCACATTGGCCGCCAGAGTGGCATCGCCGGTGTAGAAGACATCATGCTGACCGGTTTCAAAATTGGTCCAGGTGCCAAATGTGGTGTAGCTCATGCGGCCACAGCACCATGACGTGGCGGAAATCAGGGTTCCCGATGTATTTTGCAGTCCCCAGGTCTGAACATAACCGGCGGAAATGCCGTTGCCGCGCAAGGTGTATTCCCGTCCCTGCGGCGTGGTGTAGGTATAGCCGGAAATCACACCGCCAGTCGTGAGGCTAACGGGAGCCTCTGAAGGCGTTTGAGGCGCCGTTCCGCTATTGCCATCGGTGCTGCCGTTGTCCGTTTGCACCGGGGTTGTCGTCGTCGGAGGAGAGCTGTCACTACCGCCGCCACCGCCGCCTCCACCACAGGCAGTCAGTATACATACGGTAAGTAGTAAGCCAGGTTTGTAAATCCCCATAAACTAAACGTCCTTTGTTGTGAATTAACTCGCTAGATTTGTAACAGAATCTTTGCGGGAAAACTTACGACATAAACGTCAACATCTCTAATAAATATTCCCTCACGCCATTACTTATAAGACTTATCTTAACAACGAGTTGCGAATATATACCTGGAATTAGTAGTTAATGCAGATTAATTTCACTTAAGTAAAACCATCTAAGGATATTACCCGGGCAGAGTCTGTGTTTATATTTTCCAGGCAAAAGCACGGTCACTGCGCAGTATTATCCGGCAGCGACTCCCTCACCTGGTATATACGGGCTTAGCGACTTCGTTTGGCGTGTCGCTCCCAGTTTTCCTGCTTCGCCTGCGCCGTTTTGCGCAAGGCAACATAGCAGGCGCCGCTTCCCCCCTGATGAGTTTGTGCGACGCAAAACGCCTGCACCTCATCAAACTCGGGTAACCAGCGGGCAAGATAACTGCGGATGATATTGGCGTGCGAGCGGTCTTCCCGACCTTTGCCATGGATAATCATTAAATTGCGCAGGTTGTCCCGGCCAGCCTGATGCATAAAACTGAACAGTAATTGCCGGCATTGTTCAACGGGCTGGCGCAACAAACTGAGGCTTGCCTGCTGGCTGTACTTACCTGAGCGCAGCTTATCAATGACGCCCTGCTGCACCCCTTCACGCTTAAACTCAAGCGGAGTGCCCAACGGCAGGATATCGAGAAATTCGCTGGTCAGAAAGTTATCCAGTTGCAGCATATCCGGCTGCCTTACCACGCGGGTGTGACGAGCCGGTTGCCAGTGAATATCGCTACAGTGCTTCAGCGGCTGGACATCCTCCATGGCGTCAAGGAATATCGATTTGTCGTCAGGGTTCATGGCTCGTCCTCTTGCTACATCTGAGGGGAATACTATAGCGGGCGTATCCGGGAGCCACAATGGCTCTGCACTCGCGAAATGGTTAATAATTGTTCAGTTGTTTTTATACATATTTCCGCACAATATATTAACCCCACTAATAGTAAATATTTAACGTCACTTAACTTAAACTTTACTGACGTTAATATCTCCAGTTTCAGTTAAATTATCGTGAAATCAATCACCAATTCGACTGGAATTAATTCTGAGGCCAGCTATAACTGTATTAATGACCTAAGGATGAAACCCAAAAATATAATCGAACGGATGCGCTGCTGTGTGTACTGTAGAGCCTGACGATGTCGGCAGGCTCTATTTTTTTATATTTGTTAAAAGTAAAAATATATCATCCATTACATAGCCGGTAATTTGCTTTTTTTGTATATTGTTTCACCAATTAATATCCTCGCCCTCTGGTTCATCTGCGTATTCACTGCTCTTTTGGGGTATAGCCCGGTCCAGGGTCTCATGGTAGATTGCCCACTGCTCTGCAAGATAAAAGGATGTTCAATGCTCACCCTGCTTGAAGATAAAATCGCCACCCCGCTTGGCCCTCTTTGGATCCTCTGTGACGAAAGCTTTCACCTGCGTGCCGTGGAGTGGGAAGAGCACAGCGACCGAATGGAACAGTTGCTTAATATCCATTACCGCACGGAAGGCTATTCACGGATCCCGGCCAGCAATCCCGGAGGCCTGAGTCAGAAATTGCAGGACTACTTTGCCGGCGATCTGGCCGTTATCAATTCTCTGCCCACCGCCACCGCCGGAACCGCCTTCCAGCGTGAGGTCTGGCAGGCACTGCGGGATATTCCCTGCGGTCAGGTCATGCATTACGGACAACTGGCGCAGAACCTTGGGCGCAGTGGCGCAGCGCGAGCGGTCGGCGCGGCTAATGGCGCAAACCCGGTAAGCATTGTCGTCCCCTGCCATCGCGTCATCGGGCGTAACGGCACCCTGACCGGCTATGCTGGCGGCGTGCAGCGCAAAGAGTGGCTTCTGCGCCATGAAGGCTATTTGCTATTGTGAGAAAAAGCGTTTTTTCGGCTGCTTAATCGGCGTATTCGCGGTAAAAAACCACAATGAAGTGATGGAATATCAATAAGATGCTCAATCAGGGTATTTTGTCGTTTCATCTGCCTGTTTTAATTCTACTGAATTGACGTTTCGCCAGGCTTACGCGCTCCAGAAAAAGATGTTAAAATTGACTAAAATCAATTACGGCGTGAGTAGACTTATGATCCCGGAAAAGCGAATTATACGACGCATTCAGTCAGGCGGATGTGCTATCCATTGCCAGGATTGCAGTATCAGCCAGCTCTGCATCCCTTTTACCCTCAATGAGCACGAGCTTGATCAGCTCGATAATATCATTGAACGTAAAAAGCCGATTCAGAAAGGCCAGACGCTGTTTAAAGCCGGGGATGAACTGAAATCGCTGTACGCTATTCGTTCCGGTACAATCAAGAGCTACACCATTACCGAACAGGGTGATGAGCAGATCACCGGCTTCCATCTTGCCGGCGATCTGGTAGGTTTCGACGCCATTGGCACCGGGCATCACCCGAGCTTCGCCCAGGCGCTGGAAACCTCCATGGTGTGTGAAATCCCGTTTGAAACCCTGGATGACCTGTCGGGTAAAATGCCGAATCTGCGCCAGCAGATGATGCGACTGATGAGCGGTGAGATCAAAGGCGACCAGGATATGATCCTGTTGCTGTCGAAGAAAAACGCCGAAGAACGCCTGGCGGCATTTATTTATAACCTGTCACGTCGCTTCGCACAGCGCGGTTTCTCCCCGCGTGAGTTCCGTTTAACAATGACCCGTGGCGATATCGGTAACTATCTTGGCCTTACCGTGGAAACCATCAGCCGTCTGCTTGGCCGTTTCCAGAAAAGTGGGATGCTGGCCGTCAAAGGCAAATATATCACCATTGAGAACAGCGATATCCTCGCACAACTCGCCGGTCACGCCCGTAACGTCGCCTGATTGTCATCTGTACCTTTTGCCAGCCTGACCTGGCAAAAGGTCTCCTCCGCAAAAATCGTCCATCCGTACCAGTCTGGCTCTGTCTCCATCATCGGCAATAAAATCCTCCATTAACGACTGCCCATTGCAGCGAAACTTTCATACGAATGGCATGGGCTTTCTTGCAAAAGCTAAAGCATAAAATCAGTCTAATCGTTATTTAAATCATAGTTTTTATGACGAATTTTTATATCTATAATAGATACATTAATTGCTCACCTGCTGTTAGCAGGTAATAATAAAGACACACTTATTTCATAAGGCGAAAAATGAATCATCAGGCTAAACGCCTGCTTAACGGGAAAATTACCCAATAAAATCAATGCATAGTAATTTTTCTGCTCGCTCATTTGCCTCAATAGTGCAGATCACCCGCAATTTATTGCGGCAAAGCAGCGTCATCAGGACAAGATACTCTATCAATATCACGGATAAACACCGCAGGATGAGTTAAATATGTCTGATTTGTGTCTCGCTTACTGGTCAATTATCGCGCTGACTGGCTATATGTTGTATCTGCTCATTAATTTACTGGTTAGTTTATTCCAGGACATTTGACGTTATCACTCTCACCTGAGTGAGGAATGTCAGCCCCATGGTCATCATTTCAAATAATCAATACGGTTATATTGAATAATTATCATTTAGTTATTGACGTTCGTTTTTGCGACTTACCATGATGCAGGAGGTTTTTATTATAAGGAATTTATTGTGAATGCTTTATTTCTGCCTGGTTTTCACCCGCACATTGGCCTGTAGCCAACATCGCTATTTTTGTAAAATCTTGAATCAGGCGCAATAAATAATATCAACGACATGATAACATGGTGTTAAATAAATTATGGTTAATAAAATCAGAGAAAGGTTGTTTGAAAAAGCAAGAATAAGAATTGAAAAACGTCTACCGGAAATGATCAAAAGTTTATCTGAAACTGATTTATCAACACTGACGGTGTTGCAGAAAGAAAATCTCTTTCTGGTACTGAATGATGCTAAAAAGAAAGGTTATCTTAAATAGCTCTTATTTGGGCCAGTATATCAATGATCGCCATAGAGAAAAGTCCTGGCCATAAGGTCAGGACTTTTCTCTTTTGTTACAAGGAGATAATGAGTCTCCCCTCACTTTTAGTGCTTTATCTTAGCAATGAAAAGTCATCTCCCGGCTTTCCATTAGTAATGGTAACCACCGCCAGCGCCAGTATGACCGCCGAAAGCGTGGTCGTGAGCGTTATCAGCGCCAGCACCGGTACCGTGTTCACCGTGGCTGGCGCTTGCTTTACCGTTACCGCCTTTCTTGTCCACGAACGGTACGCTAACAACTGGCGTAGTAACGTTGGTTACTGTAGCTGGGACAGTTTCAACAGGTGTTTTTACGCCAATAGTTTCAGCAGGTTTCGTCACTGTGGTTGGTTTACTTGCCGGAGTCAGAGTAGACATACTAACACTGACTTTTGCTGGCTGAGTGATGGTTACGGCAGGTTGAGTATTCATGCGATAACGAGCAGCATGAGCAGCTTGTTCAGCAGCCTGAGAAGCCGCTGTAGTATCAGGATGAGCGGTAGCAGTTTCGTGAGTCAAAGTGCTCTGAGAAGTATGCTGAGATGATGTACGGTCACGATTAGCATCAGATAACTGAGCACCATGAGCTTTAGCAGCGTCAGCCGAATGGTCAGTAGCCACTTCATGAGTGGCTTCAACTGGATGACCTACATTGCTGGTGTTCAGATCATCACCTTTACCAGTAGCAAAACTGCCACCTTTAGCGTTACCAGCGGCAGCTTTCGCTTTAGCGTCACGGTCAGCACGATCTTGTGCCTGAGACATTGCATCAGCTTTTGCTACAGCTTGATCATTAGTGCGCACCTGATTTGCATGAGTCAGAGCATTACCATATGCATCAGTGGCTCGCACCGGATGATCATATGAGTTCTGAATGGCATCAGCTTTAGCTACAGCCATATTGGTGTTTTTCACTTTGTTAGCACCAGCCGGAGTAATACCAGCCGTAATAGAAATACCAGTGCCGGTAGTAGCAGAAGTAGATCCATTACTCATGGTGCTGGAAGTGATACCGTTGTCAGAAACAGATTGAACACCGGAACTCAGAGATACATCACCACCAACCGAGGATTTACCTTGACTTACAGTAGTCTGAGGCAGGGAATCAGAAGGTTTCTGAGAAGTTGTACCAGTAGAGATAGGCACGCCATTACTGGTGCTGATAACTGACTGAGGGCCACCAGTAGAGGTGCTGATATCAGTTCGCTGAGTTGTCGGTTGCTGAGCAGTGATAGCACCTTCATGACCGGTGATACGATTCAAGTCAACCGTTGTAGTTGAGGTGGTGAATTGTTTGTTGTGCAACTGGTCATTGGCAACGTCAATTTTAGTTTGAGCATCCATTGCATCTTCATGTGCTTTAATGTCAGCAGCATGTTGAGCTTTGTTTTTCTCGTTGGCAACAGCAGCACGTTGATCGGCATAAGCCTGAGCACGGCGAGCACCAGCAGCAACCATGTTAGCTTCTTCTGGCGAACCTTTAATACCAGAACCCAGAGTACGCGCCGCATCATTATACTGACGTTCAGCGTCAGCATAGTTAGCGTTAGCAGTTTGTACGTTATGATCAGCAACTACAGTAGACATTACCTGAGCATGAGCACCAGTTGCAGACAAAGCAGATAAAATAACTAAAGAAAGAACTGTACGTTTCATTTAAATACCTAATCGATGAGTTTTAAATTAGAAAAGCGGCTAATTAAATAGCCCCCCTTGAATATTGTTAATAGTTAATCTGGAAATAATTAATATCGAAGTAATTACCTGTTAATTTTTTCTTTTTTAAGATGAATGCGTTTTTGACGTGTGTTATTCGCTTTACTTTTATTAACATCGCAAGTGCCATTAGCTTCTGTTAATTGCGTACAACCTGAACGTTCCAGCTTCTCTCTGTACTTCGCGCTAATGGCATGAGCTGAAGGAAGGTTCACAAGCATGATGATGCTCAGGGCCAAAACTTCTTTTTTCATATCGATAATTAACACTGTTTCTATATTAGAGATGCACGGTATTCCTGAGTGCGCCAGTTCACAAATGAAAAAGATTCATCAGCAAAAAGCGAAATGATTGACCCAAGTCATTTATCATCACCAACATGATGTATTTATTGATTTTTCTCTTTCCAGTCTCGATATTTCATTTGAAACACCCTTAGCGTCAAAATGAATTAAGAAACTGATATTTATGAAAAAATAATTATCGCAGCAAAAAGTGCTATTTTTGTTTCTTTAGCCGATTTTAGGACTTTATTTCTTTGGCAGACTAATGGGACAAGGTTGAAACCCAGAGGCTAATGCAGCTAATCCGGCAGGTGTGGAGACCATTGCGAGGTTGTCATCGTGCGGTGTGCAGCGATATGCCATGACCCTGTACAGAAGGCACATCACGAAATAACTAACTATATTTCAATGCATTAATCATAAAACATAAATTATGTGTATAGTAAACAGGTGCTCTAAGTATGCTAACTACAAGTTGTTGTGGTTAGGTTCTTACAGATGTAAGGAGACCCTGTATGGCCAGATATCAGAATATGTTGGTCGCCATCGATCCTAACCAGGACGATCAACCCGCACTACGACGTGCCGTGTATTTGCATCAACGGATTGGTGGGCGTATTAAAGCTTTCTTGCCCATCTATGATTTCTCTTACGAAATGACCACCCTGCTCTCCCCTGACGAACGCACCGCCATGCGGCAGGGCGTCATCAGCCAGCGTACCGCCTGGATCCGCGAACAGGCGAAGTACTATATTGATGCGGGTGTGCCCATTGACATCAAAGTGGTGTGGCATAACCGTCCTTTCGAAGCCATTATTCAGGAAGTCATTGCCGGTGAGCATGATTTACTGCTGAAAATGACCCACCAGCACGACAAACTGGAATCGGTCATCTTTACCCCCACCGACTGGCATCTGTTGCGGAAATGCCCGTGCCCGGTATGGATGGTTAAAGACCAGCCATGGCCGGAATCAGGAAAAGCGCTGGTAGCGGTGAATCTGGCCAGTGAAGAGCTTTACCATAACTCGCTGAACGAAAAGCTGGTTAAAGAGACACTGCTGCTGGCAGAGCAGGTTAACCATACTGAAGTCCATCTGGTTGGGGCTTATCCTGTCACGCCGATTAATATTGCGATTGAACTGCCGGAATTTGATCCCAGCGTCTATAACGACGCGATACGCGGCCAGCATCTGATTGCAATGAAGGCCCTGCGGCAGAAATTCAGCATCGATGAGAAGATGACTCATGTGGATAAAGGCCTGCCTGAAGAGGTGATCCCGGATCTTGCTGAGCATTTGCAGGCGGGGATTGTGGTACTCGGCACCGTGGGCCGTACAGGGATCTCAGCGGCCTTTCTGGGCAATACTGCCGAGCAGGTTATCGATCATCTGCGTTGCGATCTGCTGGTTATCAAGCCGGATGATTACCAGACGCCAGTAGAACTGGATGACGAAGACGATTAACGCCGCTTAACGAACATACTCTGACGCCTGCAAATCTGCAGGCGTTTTCATTTTATCTGTTCGCTGGTTTGTCAGGCCATTGCTGCAAATAGCGGCGTAGCCAGTTGCCAGCCATGCCCGGGGGCGTTCGCTTGTTCCACAGGAGATCGATCAAAATACTGCGCGGCCAGCCGGGTACATCGAGGCGGGTCAACTTCTTTGCCCCCGAAAATTCCTCTACCAGCGCAGCGGGCAGCGCGCACCAGCCAAAACCCTGCTCCGCCATGCTGAGTAACATCAGGTAATTGGGCGCAGACCACACCGGTCCACGCGCCGCCATGCTGCCATTTTCGAGATAGGTATTGAGCCGCAATTCGCGCCAGCTTCGCAGTTGCTCCTCCAGCAATATCCCCTCACGCGCCAGAGGGTGATGGCTGGCGACATAGATATCCATCTTACTTTGCATCGGCAGACGCATAGCCCCAATGTCCGTTGGATAATGCGCCTGCGCCTCGGTAAGCCCCAGTTGCGCACGTCCTTTTTGCAGTAAGTCGATCACATCTTCGTTCTCGCCAATCAGGCACTCGAACTCGGTGTGCGGATAACGTTTATCAAAGGCGCCAAGCAGGTCCGCAAGAATGTCGGGATGCAGGGTATCAGATAGCACGAACGTCAGGCGGGTTTCCATCTCCCCTGCCAGCCAGACGGCCAGCTCATCCAGTCGCTCACTGGCGGCAAGGATCCCCTGCACATAACTGAGCGCTCTCTCGCCTTCCGGCGTGAGCTTAGGCTGACGGGAGGAGCGATCAAACAGCATGACCCCGAGATCGGCCTCCAGATTGGCAATCGCGGTGCTGATTGTTGACTGGCTTTTCCGAAGTTTTCGGGCGGCAGCGGAGAAAGATCCCGAGGCAACCGTCTCGACAAACGCCGTCAGGCCTTCAGGTGAATAACGCATAGAAGTATCTACTTTATCGATGGAACCTAACTTAATTTTATCTTATTTAGCGATGATAATCCGCAGCTGAAACCACAAATACCGTGTACTAAGGAAAAACGAGGAGTCAGTATGCAACAGCATAATATCGCGCGTCGTGGGTTAGCCGAACGTATCTTCCATGCGGTGAGTTTTGAAGTCATCGCCACCGCTATCTGCGCCCCTGCCAGCGCGTGGATCCTGCAACGTTCGGTACTCGAAATGGGCGGACTGACGCTGTTACTGGCAACTGCCGCCATGATCTGGAACGTGATTTATAACGCCGTGTTTGACTATTTATGGCCCGTCAGTCAGGTTAAACGCACACCGAAGATACGTATCTTTCACGCGCTGGGGTTTGAGGCGGGTTTTATTGTGATAGGGGTGAGTATCGCATCGGCAGTGCTCGGCATCGGACTGGTAGCGGCGTTTTTACTGGAAATCGGCTTCTTCCTGTTCTTCCTGCCCTACACCATGTTTTACAACTGGAGCTATGACCTGCTGCGCGAGCGTTTTGTTCAGCGTCGGCTTGCGCGGGTTACCCAATAACGAACACCTCGCCAGGAGTTTGTCACCTGGCGAGGCCTGAGTGGATAAAAGGCGTGGTTAGCCGCGCTTTTTCGGCATCATGCGCAGCAAGGTGTTGTCTTTGAAAACGTAATGGTGAGCCAGCGCCGCCAGAGCATGCAGTCCGATCACGTAATAGCCGAGCATCGCCAGCGTCACATGGTAGTCTTTCAGGATATCCACCAGTTCAAAATTGGCCTCTGCGGCATGCGGCATAATGATGCCAAACGCGATCCAGTTTCCTCCCCGGTTGTACATCATCAGCACACCAATCACCGGCAGGGCAATAAACAGCAGATAGATAACCAGATGCCCAAGATGGGCCATCCCGGTCATCATCGGCGACGGTTTTGGCACGATGGGCGGAGTCGGCGATTTAAGGCGCACCAGCAGGCGGGTCACCATCAGCACGAGGATCGTAATACCACAGGAGACATGCACGATATTGAACCAGGGGCGATAACTGCGCGGCGCAAACCCGCGAAACTCCATGGCGCAATAGGTCACAACGACCAGCAGAAAGACCAGCCAGTGGATGGCAATTTGAAGCCCGGAATATTTGCTGCGCATAAATTAATCCTGAAACGATGATCAAAATGCCAACATACCTGGCTTTTATGCAAAATTCATTAACTTTTCTTTATCAATTTTCAATTGGTTACCTTGTTATCAGGGACGATGAGTTGCCGTTCGCCACAGGCCAGGCTATGCCTGGTGAAGTGCAAAAACCGATCCTGACAGGAGTTCTATGATGAAGAAAATTGGCATTAATGGTTTTGGGCGTATTGGTCGTCTGGTGCTGCGTCGCTTGCTGGAAGTGGGGAGCGATGCTGAAGTGGTGGCTATCAACGACCTCACTTCGCCGAAGGTGCTGGCCTATCTGCTGAAATATGATTCCAACTATGGCCCTTTCAAATGGCCTGTCGATTTCACCGATGACGCTTTGATTATCGACGGTAAAAAAATCACTGTTTATGCTGAAAAAGAGGCCAGCAATATCCCGTGGAGCAGCGCTGGCGCGGAAGTTATCGTTGAATGTACGGGCTTTTATACCTCAGCCGAAAAATCCCAGGCCCATCTCAATGCCGGTGCTAAAAAAGTGCTGATTTCCGCTCCGGCGGGCGAGATGAAAACCGTGGTGTACAGCGTTAATGATCACACCATTGATGCCGGGGATACCATTATCTCGGTGGCCTCATGCACCACCAACTGCCTTGCGCCAATGGCCAAAGCGCTACAAGACAGCTTTGGCATCCAGGTGGGGACCATGACCACTATCCATGCCTATACCGGTACTCAGGCGCTGGTGGACGGCCCGCGTGGTAAAGATCTTCGTGCCTCACGCGCTGCTGCGGAAAATATCATTCCGCATACCACGGGGGCTGCAAAAGCCATCGGGCTGGTTATTCCACAGCTCAGCGGCAAACTGAAAGGCCATGCGCAGCGCGTTCCGGTGAAAACCGGTTCAGTCACCGAGCTGGTTGCCATTCTGGGTAAAAAAGTGACGGTCGATGAGGTGAATCAGGCGCTGAAAAAAGCCACCGCCAATAATGAATCTTTCGGTTATACCGATGACGAAATTGTCTCCTCAGATGTGATTGGCAGTCATTTTGGTTCGGTTTTTGATGCGACCCAGACTGAGATAAGCGAAGTGGGTGACCTGCAACTGGTCAAAACGGTCTCCTGGTATGACAACGAATATGGCTTTGTAACTCAGTTGGTAAGGGTGCTGGAAAAATATCGCGCACTCTGAGTTTCTACGGGTGGCCCGGCCACCCGTTTTCCTGCCTTCTGCACATTTTCTGATAAACACCTGTGATATAAACCCCTGTTTCAAATTTGCGGAAACCTGCCATGAAGCAAACTGCACACCCGCCTTTACTCGTCTTGATGGAGCAAGCCGTTGCGGCCTCCAGCACCTTTCCCGTATGGCCGCAGGGGGAGGCGCCAGGTGCGGCTAAAAGCCCGGTTAATCTGGTGCTGGAAGAGCATCACACCGGGCCGTCAGCCCTGGATCGCAGCGTCCGTGGCGTTCGCGCGCCAAAGATAACCGTCTATGCGCCAAAGACACCTAACGGCGTGGGGATTCTGGTTACGCCTGGCGGCTCCTATCGTCGGGTGGTGCTCGACAAAGAAGGCAGCGCACTGGCGCCGTTTTTTAACGCCCGGGGTTATACCCTGTTTGTGATGACCTACCGGATGCCCGGCGATGGTCACGCCGAAGGCGCGGACGCGCCGCTGGCAGATGTACAACGCGCCATGCGCACCCTGAAAGCCCGGGCAAGCGAATGGCAGCTTGATCCTGCGCGTATGGGGGTGATGGGGTTTTCCGCCGGTGGACATGCGGCGGCAAGCCTCGGGACGCGCTATCACGAGCAGGTTTATCCCGTGCAGGATGCCATTGATGCCCTCCCTGCCCGCCCCGCCTTTATGGCTCTGGTGTATCCGGTTATCACTATGCCCCGGGAGATTGATCATCCCGGCTCCCGTCATGAACTGATTGGCGATACGCCGGATGAAGCCCAGATAAGCCATTACTCGCTGGAAGAGAGAGCCGACAGCAACACCCCGCCGACCTTTCTACTCCACGCGGTGGATGACCCGGCGGTAAAAGTGGAAAACAGCGTGGTGATGTTTAGCGCCCTTCGCCGTCTGGGGGTTGCCGTGGAGATGCATCTGTTTGAGCAAGGGGCGCACGGATTCGGCATCCGCGATGCGCAGGGACTGCCTGCGGCAATCTGGCCGGAACTGATGATGAACTGGATTGAGACCAAAGTCTGAGAAGATGCCGCCATCATCGCCGGATGGCGGCACCGATATTTTTACGCCTGCAAATAGACCATCTGGGTTTGCAGATACTCTTCAAGGCCATGGCGGCCATCAGCGCCGCCGATACCCGACTTGCGCCAGCCGGCATGGAATCCCTGCATGGCTTCAAAGTTTTCACGGTTGATGTAGGTTTCGCCGAATTTCAGCCCTTTGATGGCCTTCATTGCGGTGGTCAGATTCTGGGTATAAACAGAAGATGTCAGCCCGTAGTCGCTGTCATTCGCCATCGCCAGCGCCTCCTCCAGAGTATCGAAGACCACTACCGGCAGCACCGGCCCGAAGGTCTCTTCATGCATGATGGCCATCTCCTGGCGCACATCCAGCAGCAAGGTAGGCGGATAGAAGTAGCCTTTCCCCTCCACCGCTTTCCCCCCCAGCACCACCCGCGCCCCTTCGGCTACCGCACGGGCCACTTTAGCTTCCACACGCTCAAGCGCCGCGCCATTAATCAGTGGGCCCATCGCAATATCGCTACGTTGCCCCGGATCGCCAAACTGCACGGCTTTCATCGCTTCGCCGAGGCGATTGACAAAGCGATCATAAATACCTTTTTGCACATAGACTCGCTCGGCGCAGTTGCAGACCTGCCCGGTGTTGATCACGCGGGAATCCACTATCGCTTTTACCGCCAGCTCCAGATCCGCATCATCCAGTACAATGGCCGGCGCTTTCCCGCCAAGCTCAAGGCAGACTTTGGTAATGTTTTTCGCCGCCGCCACCATGATTTTCTCACCCGCCGCCACGCTGCCCGTCATGCTGACCATCGCCACTTTCGGGTTGCCCGCCAGCTCCTGGCCGACGGTTTCGCCGCGCCCCAGAACCAGGTTAAAGACGCCTTTCGGCAGCCCGACTTCATGGACTATCTGCGCAAAGGCAATAGCATTGTTCGGGGTGAATTCACTGGGTTTGATAACGATGGTGTTACCGGTGAGCAACGCCGGGGCAAGCTTACGGGCAATCAGGAAGAACGGGAAGTTCCACGGCAGAATACCGGTGGTCACCCCGAGCGGACGTTTAAAAACAAAAATGCTCTCACCAGGCCGATCGCTTTGCAGAATTTCGCCTTCGTAACGGCGCGCCCACTCAGCCATATAATCGATATAATCGGCAGTGAAATTCACTTCCACTTCCGCCAGTTGCTGGATTTTCCCGCCTTCAGCAACGATAAGTGCGCTGATTTCACTGGCTCTGGCGCGAATACCCGCCGCAATTTTACGTAACCAGCCGGCACGTTCGATAGCCGGCAAGGCTTCCCAGCCGGGCTGCGCTTTGTCTGCGGCCTCAATGGCACGACGGGCATCCTGCGCAGTACCGTCCGGAATACGCGACAGCAACGCTTCTGTTGCCGGGTTTGTGACATCAATCCAGGCGTCGCCCTGCCAGGTAACAAATTGACCATCGATATACATCGGGTGCTGTACGGGTGCTGTCATGCGCTGCTCCTGTAATAACATTGTTTTTAACAAGTAAATTCGTTGTTAAAAATCTACAAGCGCTCACGCCTTTTCCCAGGATGACAGGCCGAATATGTGAGTTGACTCATAAAAGAAATGCATTTTGACAACAATGGAATAACATCGAGCAAACACTGGATGCCCGTTTAGGTTTGCCATGGCGCAAACGGGCATTTAGTCACACCGGGATGCGACTGCTTATCGCCGCTTTAAGCAACTCATCAGCCTGCAACACCTGCCACGCCTGCTCAATGTGCGCAGGGAAATCCACATGCACGATAAAATTGCGCCCCTGCGGCCCGTAACCGCGGGCGTCATCCCGCAGACGCGGAACCTCACCAAAGATCAACGACAGATAGCGTTCGACCGGCCATAACCCTTGCGCAGGAGGAAGAAAGCTCAGCCCGTCACGGGTGTTAACCAACTGCGCGCAAAATCCCGGATAACTCAGCCAGCGTGGCGCGCTCTCGCAGCCCTCGCTAACCCTGGCAAAGGTCGCCATGGTGCGGCGTTGCATGGTGGGATCCTGCATCACTAAAGCCGTTTTCAGCGCCATTTCCCCGTCGCAAATAGTATCGAGCGTGAAACGGGCATTCTCCCCGCAGTTGGCCGACTGGTCTTCGATGACAATATTGCTGGCCGGGAACTGCCAGAATTGTTGGGCGATTTCCGCGAGGATCTGCGCTTCCGGTTTCCCGCCCGTAGGGATCAGGTTGTACTGCGGATGACTGGCCACCGCATGATAAAGAAACGAGGTTGAATGGCCGATGCCGCCACTGATGATCAGCGGCACCTGCGTCCGGTAAGCAATATCAAAAGCGGCGTCAATCACCGGGATCACCGCGTTACCGGCAAGAATAACCGCATCTGCACACAGGGGATCCGGCTTGCCGTGAAAGTCATTCTGCGCCAGCCACTGACCGAGCGCATTTGCAGCTTTTAACGTCTGTTCAGACAAGCAAGGAAAAATCGTCATACCTGAAACCTCTATTTTTTAAGCAGAATCACTGCTTTCCAGCATACTTGAAAGAGGACTGACGCTCAGGGTAAACTCGTTAGAGCTCTAACTATTTATCTAACAGAAAAACGATGAACAACCGCGACCTGACCTTTTCCCATTTGCTCTATTTAACCGCGCACCACTGGCGGCTGGCGGTCGATCGTCGTCTCAAAGGGCTGGGCATGAGTCAGGCCAGTTGGGTGGCGGTTTCAGCAATTGCCCGTAATGAGCAGCCGCTATCCCAGAGCGAACTTGCTCAGATATTGGGGGTGGAAAATGCCACCCTGGTGCCATTGATCAATCGGCTGGTGGAGCAGCAACTGGTGCAGCGGGTGTTGACGGCGCAGGATAAACGCAAACGGCTGCTGGTTGCCACCGCCCAGGGCATGACGCTCTATCATCAGGTAAAAACCGCGGCCGATGACCTGCGGGAAGAAATTTTAGCGGTTATCAGCCCCCAGGAGCAGGCCGCGACCCGCCAGGTACTGGAAAAGCTGCTGCACGAGGTTGAGAAGAAGTAATGCGCCAGCCGAAAAGCGACCCTTATGCGCCGCGAGAATGGGCATCCCACGAAAAACCCATGCTGCTGGGATCCCCTTCGACCCCCTTTCATAGCACGCCCCGCCGCATAGCCTACGGGATTGTCGGTCTGCTGGTCTGTATGACCGGCGCGCTGGGGAATGCGATGGTCACCGCGAATCTGCAAAACCTGCAGGGGACCTTTGCCGCCTGGTCGACAGAGATCGCCTGGCTGCCTGCGGTTTACGTGATGACCAACGTGTCGATTAACCTGCTGCTGGTTAAGTTTCGCCAGCAGTTCGGCCTGCGCGCCTTTACCGAGGGTTTTCTGGTCCTCTATGTGCTGGTGACCTTCTTCCACTTATTTGTTAACGATCTCAACTCCGCAATCCTGGTCAGGGCGGCGCACGGGATGGTTGCGGCGGCGCTGAGTTCGCTGGGGATCTATTATCAGATTCAGGCCTGGCCTGCCCGTCATCGCCTCAAAGCGCTGACCATCGGGATCACCGGCTCTTCGCTGGCGATCCCTTTAGCCCGCCTTTTCTCCACCGAACTGCTGCAACTGGACGAATGGCGCGGGCTCTATTTTTTTGAACTGGGGCTGGCCTTAATTTCACTTGCCGCGGTGATGTGCCTGAAATTACCCCCCGGCGATCGCAAAAAAGTGTTCGAAAAGAAAGACTTTATTACCTTCTTTTTGCTCGCACCCGGCATTGCGCTGGTCTGCGCCGTCCTGTCGCTCGGGCGTCTGGTGTGGTGGTTTGAAGCTCCGTGGATTGGCTGGTCGCTGGCGCTGGCGACCGTGTTGATTATCAGCGCCATGGTGTTTGAACATAACCGCAGCAATCCGTTGCTCAATACCCGCTGGTTATCAAGCGGCAGTATTGTGCGCCTCGGGCTTATCATGCTGCTGATCCGTATTGTGCTGGCGGAGCAGAACACCGGCGTCTACGGCTGGCTGCAATACGTCGGTCTGCAAAATGAGCAGATGACGCATCTTGCCTGGTCTATTTTCGCCGGTATTGTCTGCGGGATTATCGCCAGTTGCCTGACCATCAAGCCCCAGCGTCTCTCCTGGCCGATTATTACCGCCTTAGTGCTGATGATTGTCGCCTCCCTGATGGACAGCCAGTCAAACAGCCTGACCCGCCCCGACCAGTTGATGGTCAGCCAGTTTCTCCTCGGTTTTGGCAGCGCGTTCTTTCTCGCCCCCGCCATGCTGGCCGGGATTGGCGGCGTGGTCGCGGATCCGCGCAATCTGGTGAGCTTCTCAGTGCTGTTTGGCATGAGCCAGAACATTGGCGGTTTACTCGGTTCGGCGATTCTGGGCACCTTTCAGACCTGGCGGGAAAAATACCACTCCGCCCTGCTGGCCGATCAGCTCACTACTCTCAATCCGCTGGTCAGCGAACGGCTGCAACTCTATACCCGGATGTACCAGGACATGCTGGGGGATAGCACGCTCCTCAACGCTCAGGCAGTACTCCAGTTGCAAAACCTCAGCACCCAGGAAGCGAACATTCTGGCTTACAACGATACTTATCTTTTAACCGCCTCGGTCGCCGCCGCCACGCTGGTGTGGATTTTATGGCGATTGTTGCGCCTGCGAATAACCGCACGTATCGCTTTGCGCCGGGCAACGGGAACTAAAAAATAAGCCTATACCCAAAATAATTCGGGAGTATTTATGAGTCAGCAGGACGCCGCCAGAGAGCGGGCCACAACCCGCAGTAACCTGCGAATTGTGTCGATATTTACCGCCGCCGCCATCGGCATTATTGGGGTACTGGTTATCCTTTATGCCTGGCAATTGCCCCCCTTTACCCGGCACAGCCAGTTCACGGATAACGCCTATGTGCGTGGCCTGACGACCTTTATCAGCCCGCAGGTCAACGGCTATATCACCGAGGTCAGAGTGCAGGATTTTGCGCAGGTAAAAAAAGGCGACCTGCTGATGCAGATCGACAGTCGTATTTATCAGCAGCGGGTCCATCAGGCTCAGGCGACGCTTGCGATGAAGCACGCCGCGCTGGATAACAACCTCCAGCAGCAGAAAAGCGCCCAGGCCGTCATTGCCCGCAACGAGGCCGCCCTGCAAAGCGCTCAGGCGCAGGATCTGAAGTCTCAGGCCGATCTGAAACGCATCAAAACCCTGGCGACCAGCGGTTATCTGTCGGTGAGCGACCGGGATGCGGCGCAGGCGCTCGCCGCCCAGACCAGCGCCAGCATCGACCAGGCCCAGGCGACGCTGGAAGTTTCCCGTCAGGATTTGCAGACCGCCCAGGTCAATCGCGCCTCGCTGGAGGCGGACGTAACCAGCGCGGCGGCAGGTCTGGAACTGGGTAAGCGTCTCATACATACCGTATATTGACTTAAAATAGCAATATGCAGCAACTCAGAACCGTACGGACTTACTATTCCGTACTTTCTGATGGGAAAAAACACCTTAAAATTCAGGTTTAAAACCACAACTACATATCATTACCCTGGCGGTGATTGAATATCCCGGTGTTTCAGTCAGGTATTCGCACTTCATGACATTGTTTATCCGCCATGAGCTGGTATTTTAAAATAAAAATGCCCCGCTTTCTGGCAGGGCATTCTTTTAAGTCACTTACTGTTTTTATGTCAGTCCCTGCTTTGCAGGAGAAAACGGTAAATCAGGCCGCCAAGAACGCCGCCTGCAAGCGGCACAACCCAGAACACCCAGAGCTGCTGTAACGCCCATGTTCCCTGGAAGAGGGCAACTGCCGTGCTTCTTGCCGGGTTAACGGACGTGTTGGTGACCGGAATGCTGATAAGGTGGATAAGTGTCAGTGCCAGACCAATGGCAATCGGGGCAAACCCGGCCGGTGCGCGCTTATCTGTTGCACCGTGAATAACAATCAGGAAGAAAGCTGTCAGAACCAGCTCAGCGATAACTGCGGCCTGAAGTGAATAACCACCGGGAGAGTGCTCGCCGAACCCGTTCGAAGCAAAGCCGCCAGCCGTCAACTCAAAGCCCGTTTTGCCGCTCGCTATCAGATACAGGACGCCTGCGGCAGCAATACCACCAATGACCTGAGCAATAATGTAAGGGACGACGTCACTGAAAGAGATTCGGCCTCCGGCCCACAGTCCCAGCGTTACTGCCGGGTTAAAATGGCCGCCGGAAATATGACCCACAGCATACGCCATCGTCAGTACCGTCAGGCCAAATGCGAGCGCTACACCCACGAACCCTATCCCCAGCTGCGGAAAGGCCGCAGCCAGCACTGCACTCCCGCAGCCACCAAAGACCAGCCAGAACGTGCCGAACAATTCGGCAGCGGTTTTTCTTAACATTGATGAGTTCCTTCTGATTGTTAACCATTAACGGCGCTAATTATAACGCATGCCGGTGATAATTAACTAAATACAGAAGGAAACTGAATTTATTCTCCCTGTTGGCTGGCATTAACCTGCGTCAGTTCAGGAAGTAAAAGACGTTTTCCATGGTAGCAAATCACGCACCCTGTTCACCGGCCAGTCCTGGATATGACCGATGACGTAACGCAGCCATGCTTCCGGCTCCACGCCGTTAAGCCGGCAAGTGCCGATCAGCGAGTACAGTACAGCAGCACGCTCTCCGCCCGCATCTGAACCGGCGAACAGCCAATTTTTCCGGCCCAGGGCAACGCCGCGCAGCGCGTTTTCCGCGATGTTGTTGTCTATCTCCGCCCAACCGTTGCTGCAGTACAGGTTCAGCGCGTCCCACTGTTTCAGCACGTACGCGAACGCCTTCGCCGTATCAGAGTGGCGCGACAGCACCTTCATCTGTACCTGTATCCAGTCGTACAGAGACTGCATCAGCGGGACGCTCTGCGCTTTACGGACTGCCAGCCTTTCATCTGCCGGGCTGCCGCGTATCTCCGCCTCGATGGCATACAGTTTTCCGATACGTTTCAGCGCTTCGGTTGTGAT
>NZ_CBFFRJ010000089.1:0-20335 GCF_965644225.1 Phytobacter sp. V91
CCTTGGGCGGCTCATGGTTTGTCGGCGCCTTTGAGGCGCTCACCCTAAAGCCTCCGGCTCTGCCGGAGGATACTTACACCTGCTCGGCGGCATGCAGCATTCCATGCCCGGCTGTCATCGACCCGCATCTTTCTGACCAGTGGCGTTAGTGTTCCATCAGGCCGATGCCATGCCCGGGTGTGAACGAACACCCATTTGCTGTGTCTTGCTGGATACTGCGCCGCGTGGATTTTACTTCCGAACGGGTTATCGTCCTTGTGCCAGTCGCTATTCTGCTTGCGGCTGCTTACTTCATCACTCACTTCCTTACCCATCATTCCCAGTGTAGTGGCTGTTGAGATGGCGAATTTGTGCCTGTTTTTACCGGGCCAGGCTCTCGTCTCTCGTGTACCCCTACAGCGAGAAATCGGATAAACTCTAATCACCCCTACAGCGAGTAAAGAGAATTACACCGATGAACAACTCATGGTGGCAGGAGTTAATGCGTTTCTTCCTGCAAGGAATTACACTTAAACAGTTGATTAATATGATTATAATTCTAATTATTCTTGTTGTGATTTCCCCTGCCAGCTTCAAAGAATGGGTTAACCTCCACAACCCTGAGATCCTCCCGCCGTATTGGATGTATTACGCGCTTCTGTTTTGCATAAGTTACGTTATTAACGGGGTTATTAACTCATCATGCATACTGGTAATTAGCCGCTTTAATGAAAGCAGAGAGCGCAAGGCAAGGGAGGCAGAAATCATAGAGCGAACAGCTGTGTTTGATTCCCTATCGTTAAAGGAAAGAGCAATGCTTGCTTTCGCTGTTGATGGGAATGACACAATTTCAGTAAAAAGAGGTGATGAAACAGCCATCGCTCTCACTAAGAAAGGACTTCTAACCTTGGAAAGGCGGGCATTTATGCAACCACACAAGGATACGTTTCGTATATCAAAGCATGCTTATCATGAGTGCTACACACGATACTCAGGAAAAGGTGAGTTACTTATGGATGAGTTAATTAATAAAGAATTGCCAAATCAATAAATTGAATGACCATAATTCGACATGGCGTACTGCCAATATCACTGGGCAGTAACTGACTTGGTGTTTCTGTAGCCACTGGCAGCCTGCGCGAGTCAGTATTAGTGCCGCACGCACAATCGGCATGATGCGTGTGCTGGGTACCAAGGATAAATGGACCACCGCTGAATAACATAAAGAGTTTAACAGCTTCGCTATCAATTGATTTATATCTGAAGAAAATAATATACATCCAAAACGCGACGGCACCGCCAATAAGTATTCCAGAAAAAATATTTCCTCCTGATTATTCATTGAGAACATAACCCGTTTCGGCAGGTTCCATTCTCGACCAGATAACCATCGCAATGAGAAATTCACTCCGTTTTGCATAAATCCTCTACCGGGTAGACTTGTTGTTTCCCGTCAGGGAGCACACCTCAACTATTTCTATATACCCTGTAGCCATACCCTCCTCATTCCCCGTGGTGCAAACCAGATTTTTTTGCACCATAAATAATCAACGCCAGCCCCCCTTAATAGAAAAATCCCTTTAAATTCAACAACCATTAATATGGCGCGCTTATTGCTTGAACAATTGGTAGAGATGTTGGACCAATTAAGGTAAGGCAATGGATATACCCGCAGAGCTTCGCCCCATTTCCACACCACAGATCGATACCCTGATCCTCGATGCGCTGACGCGCTATATCGCGCAATCTGGCATCCAGCCTGGCAGCCGTTTGCCCCCTGAGCGGGTACTGGCAGAGAAGCTTGGCGTCAGCCGCAACACCGTGCGTGAAGCGCTAAAACGCTGGGAGGCACTGGGCATTATCCTGCGGAAAAAAGGCAGTGGCACCTTTCTGCAGGTGGATGTCGGCATCAACGATAGCTTTCTCTCACTGCGCTTTAAAAACGACTCGGCCAACATGCGGCATGCGCTGGAAGTGCGCCGCATTATCGAGTCGGAATCCTGCGTGCTGGCGGCTCAGCGTGCCAGCGCAGAGGATCTCATCGAGATTGAAAAACGGCTGGATGAGGTGGAACGCGTACATATGGCGGTCGGAACGGCGGGCGCGGAAGACTGGGCGTTTCACTCCAGTATTTACCAGGCCTCCGGCAACCCGTTACTGCTGCAAATGCTGAACGGGATCTACGACACGCTGCACGCCTTTTTCGAGTCGCCGCCGGAACAGGCGCTGTTTGCCGACTCCTTACCGCTACACCGTGAACTTTTTAATGCCATTCGTCAGCGCGACAGCGAGGCGGCGCGGGCTATCTGCCACCAGATCCTCGATATCACTGAACGCGACATGAAGGATGTGATGAATGCCAAACGCTAAACCGCTTATAAAATGAAGAAAAGGGGATGAAGTATGAGGAAAACAAAATACACATTGATGTTGTCTGCATTTTTAGTCTCACTCGCGGCGGCACCGACGCTACAGGCGAAAACCCTGGTTTACTGTTCAGAGGCGTCGCCGGAAGGGTTTAATCCACAGCTCTTTACCAATGGGGTCACCAACGACGCCAGCGCTAACCCGATTTACAACCGACTGCTTGATTTTAAATATGGCACTACTGAACTGATCCCCTCGCTGGCGGAGCGCTGGGAGGTGAGCCCTGATGGCAAAACTTACACTTTTTACCTGCGTGAGCATGTGAAATGGCAAAGCAATAAAGACTTTACCCCCAGCCGGGATTTCAATGCCGATGACGTGGTATTCAGCTTTATGCGCCAGAAAGATACAGCCTCGGAGTGGCATAAGGTCTCGGGCGGCAACTATCCCTATTTCACCGGCATGGGGCTGGATAAACTGATCGTCAGCGTAAAAAAACTGGACGATCGGCGGGTGGTCTTCACCCTCGACCACCCGGAGGTGCCGTTCCTGGCGGATATCGCCATGGGATTTGCGTCGATCACCTCTGCTGAATATGCCGATAAAATGATGAAAGCCGGGACTCCGGAGAAACTCGATCTTGAGCCTGTTGGTACCGGGCCGTTTCAGCTCGCCCAGTATCAGAAAGATTCGCGCATCCTGTATCAATCTTTTGCCGGTTACTGGGGCGGGAAAACGAAAATCGATCGCCTGGTCTTCAGCATTACGCCAGATGCCTCAGTTCGCCTCGCCAAACTGCAAAAAAATGAGTGTCAGATCATGACTTCGCCGAATCCGGCGGATCTTCCGGCTATCAACAAAGCGGCGAATATTACCCTGCTGCACCAGGCTGGCCTGAACACCGGCTATCTGTCGTTTAATGTTGAGAAGAAGCCATTGGATAACCTGAAGGTTCGCCAGGCGCTGGCGCTGGCTATCAACAAACCGGATATTATCAAGGCGGTTTATCAGGGGACGGGCGAGATCGCCAGCAGTTTGCTGCCGCCATCAATGTGGGGCTACGCGCCGAATAACGAAAGCAATGACTACAACCCGGAAAAAGCCCGGCAGTTGCTGGCTGAAGCAGGCTATGCCACGGGGTTCAGCACTGAACTCTGGGCGATGCCGGTGCAGCGCCCGTATAACCCGAATGCGCGTCGGATGGCGGAAATGATCCAGTCTGACTGGGCAGCCATCGGGGTGCAGGCCAAAATCGTTACCTATGAGTGGGGTGAATACCTGAAACGCGCATCTCAGGGCGATCACCAGACGATGCTGATTGGCTGGGGGGGCGACAATGGCGATCCGGATAACTTCTTTAGTCCGCTGTTTAGTTGCGCGGCGGTGAGCGGCGGCGCGAACTACTCGCGCTGGTGCGATAAACCCTTTGAAGCGCTGATCGATGCCGCGCGCAGTGAAGCGGATCATACCCGGCGCAGCCAGCTCTATCAGCAGGTACAGCAGCGGATGGCGCAACAGATCCCGGCAGTTATGATTGGCCATTCAACGGTGTATGAACCCATCCGTAACAGTGTGAAAGGCTATATGATCTCGCCGGTGGGCGGTCACCGTTTTGAACAGGTAACTGTAGAGTAAAAACTAATATTAATAGAGCCTGGCCATCAGGCTCTGAACCGACGTACAAAATGGAACAGCCAGTTATGAGTAATAAAATCTATCAGCCTGACTGGGCAAGCCTCGACAGTCGCGAGATGCCGCAGTGGTATAACCAGGCCAAATTCGGCATTTTTATCCACTGGGGCGTCTACTCGGTTCCTTCATGGCGCAAAATTAACAACGCCCTGTTTGGTTCATACGCCGAGTGGTACTACGCCAGCGTTTATGGCCAGTACCGCAACAATGACGATGATTTCCACCAGAAAAACTATGCGCCGGATTTCCTCTATCGCGATTTTGCCCCCCACTTTAAAGCCGAACTTTTCCAGCCAGAGGCCTGGGCGGAGCTGTTTAAATCCGCCGGGGCGAAATATGTGGTGCTGACGGCAAAACATCATGATGGTTTCTGCCTGTGGCCGACCGAAAACCGCCACAAAAAAGGATGGAACAGCGGCGACACCGGTCCGAAGCGCGATCTGCTCGGCGATATCACCCAGGCTGTGCGGGACACCGGGCTGAAAATGGGCATGTACTATTCCAGCGTTGAGTGGGAAACCAATTCGAGCCATCGCCCGCAGGGCGGTTATTTTATCCCCCGGCGTGACCGCGAAAAATTTGGCATTGCCGAAGAGCGTTACCCGGACGAGATCCTGATCCCGCAGTTAAAAGAACTGGTCACTCGCTATCAGCCATGCCTGATTTTCTCCGACGGCGGCGAGTGGGATTTCAGCGCCGAGTACAGCCAGACCAAAGAGTTTCTGAGCTGGTTATATAACGAAGCGCCGAACAAAGACGAAGTCGTGGTCAACGATCGCTTTTGCAAAGAGATGCCGGGTGAACATGGCGACTATTACAGTACCGAATACAACGATAAAGAGGGGTTCGGCAAGCTTCATCCGTGGGAGGAGAGTCGCGGCATTGGCAAATCCTACGGTTATAACCGCGCGGAACAACTTGAGGATTACAGCTCCTCGCAACAGCTTATTTTGCAGCTCGTCGGGATCGTCGCCAAAGGGGGGAATTTCCTGTTAAACGTTGGTCCCACCGCCGATGGCCGTATCCCGGTGATACAAGAGGAGCGGTTACGGGATATCGGCCGCTGGATGGCGGTGAACGGCGACGCGATTTATGACAGCGAGATGTGCACCCGTTTGCACAACGATGATGAGCGCGCTTTCCTGACCTGCGTGGGAAGCGATGACTACCTGATTGTCACCGACTGGCCAACCCAGCGTTTCTCGGTGCGCATCATCACTGAGGCCACGCCGACTGCCTGCACATTACTGTGCTCCGGGCAGCAGATCCACGTGCCGTTCGGGATTGAAGAAGGGCAGCTTATTGTGCATCCGCTGCCCTGGCGCTTCGACCTCGGGCTGGAGTATGCCTACACGTTCAGGGTGAGCTATTGAACTCTCGGCTTATCGCTGACATCAGCGGCAGTGACCTGCTGATTGATGGCGGCGTAACGGCATCGTATAAATACGGCGACCTGAAGCCCTGAATCCGCACTCTTTTCAGTCCAGCACAGGGTGCAGAAAAAAGGATGGGAAAGCAGACCCATCCGTCTCTGAGGTGCTAGAGTGCGTTGTTCATTCTGTTAATCCACAGGGCAATAAGAAGTAATGGGCCAGAAAATTCAGAATTTCCAGTTAATGGCTAAACCTTCCGGGTCGGTATGTAATATCGATTGCACCTACTGCTTTTATCTGGAAAAAGAGCGCCTTTATCCGCAGCGTAAAAGTCGCTGGAAAATGGATAGCGTCACTCTGGAAAATTACATCCGCAAAAATATTGCTTCGCAGAATCATCATGTGGTCGATTTTCACTGGCAGGGCGGGGAGCCCACAATGCTGGGGATTGATTTTTTCCGCGAAGCAATTCGCTTGCAGGAGCAGTATCGCGGTACGAAAGTGATAAATAATTATTTCCAGACCAACGGTACCCGCATTGATGATGACTGGGCGCTGTTTCTTAAGCAGCATAATTTTCTGGTGGGAATTTCCATTGATGGCGACCGCATCAGTAACGATAGCTATCGGCTGAGTCGTGCAGGTGAAAGCACCTTTGATGCGCTGATGCGTGGTCTGGAAGCGCTCAAACGCCACAAGGTGGAATTTAATACTCTGACGGTGGTTAATCAGGAAAACGTTAAACGGCCGCTGGATGTTTACCATTTTCTTAAGCGCATCGGCAGTCGCTATATGCAATTTATTCCGCTGGTGGAGCGGAAAGCCGCCGAGCCGGATGCCAATGGCCTGACCCTTATTCAGCCTGATTTTTCAGGCCAGTGTAGCGTCACTGAGTGGTCGGTAGCGGCAAAAGCCTGGGGACGATTTATGAACACCCTGTTTGATCACTGGGTCATCCACGACATGGGGGAGGTGTTCATTATGAATTTCGAACAGACGCTAACCAGAATGTGTGGCCAGCGCAGTGCCTGCGTTATTAATGAAACCTGCGGCGCAAATCTTATTGTTGAAGCCAATGGCGACGTCTACTCCTGCGACCATTTTGTCTATCCGGAAAACAAGCTGGGGAATGTTAATGAAGGTGAGCTTCAGGAGATGGTCAATTCGGTGCAGAACCAGGCCTTTGGTCAACGCAAGTTAGCGGATATCAGCAAAGACTGCCTGAACTGCGCGGTGCGCCCGTTGTGCAATGGCGGCTGTCCCAAACATCGCTTTAATCTTTCCAGCGACGGGCGGCCAAATAAACACTATTTGTGTGAAGGGTTTGCCACGCATCTGCACCATGTGATTCCGCGAATGCAAACCTTGCTGACGTTGTTGCGTAATAACAAAACCCCGGCAGCAATCCGCAAGCAAATGAAGAATCAGTATTATCGGTAACCGTCGCTGAGTAATAAAAAACGCCACGTTATCCACGTGGCTGATTTTTACCCCTGACAGGGAAATACCATCTGCAAACAAATCATGGCTATAAAGAAAAGGCGTGACGAAAACGTTCCATCGCGAGAAGCGAATCTGCTGATGCCCATGCTTCCATCCCCACGACGCCGGAATAGCCCTGGGCATGTAATGCGCGCGCAATCGCCGGATAGTTAATTTCCCCGGTACCGGGTTCCTGTCTTCCCGGAACATCAGCAACCTGAATTTCCCCAATATGGCGACCCGCCCGGCGGATTAATTCAATCAGATTCCCTTCGCCAATCTGGGCATGATAGAGATCCAGATTCATTTTTAACCAGGGGCTGTTAATGGATTCAATTAAAGCAAGGGTATCGGCAGCGCGGGCAAAAGGGGTGCCGGGATGATCGACCTCAGTATTAAGGTTTTCCAGTAAAAACACACGCTGATACTTTTCCCCAAGCCTGGCGATTGACCTTAAGGTGTCCTGTGCTTTTAACCACATCTCCCCGGTCACTTTTTCGACAGGTTTAACGGGTAAACCTTTATTATCTAAGCCGGTGCCATGCAAGTTTAAGGCTGAACAATTCAGTCGTTCTGCAACCGCTACAGACTCCTCGGCACTGGAAAGCAGATTATCAATTTCCTTGTCATCGAGTAAGTTTCCAGAAATATAGCCAGTCATTGACGTAAATTTTGCGCCGCTGGATGCGAGAGCATCGATATCTTTTTTCGTCCAGTCCCATATTTCGACGCAAAAACCAGCGTCATGAATACGCTTTACACGCTCAATAAAAGGTAATTCCTGGAATACCATTTCAGCACATACAGATAACTGAAAGGGCGATGTCATGATTCTGCTCATTAACGGATATCCTTCAGATATAAATATTTATCGTTATTAAAATTATAGGCTTACTATGCCGCCATACAACGGCCTCGTAACCTGCGGTGTAAAGCGCTCATCCCTGAGCGTCCTTCACTGCTTAAAAAGCGCCCAGACGCTTGCTGTGTTCGATTATCGACATATATGCGAGCGTCTCGGCTATTTTCACCGGCGGTTCGCCTTCTCCGTGGATAGCCGCCGTCAGCTGTTTATAAAACTCAGGGTAATTTCCCGCGGCATTAGGCACTGCTTCTTCATAAGGCTGTTCACCCTGCCAGCGGGTGAGCGTCCCGGCGCATTGATCAACGCCCCAGCCTTTACTTTTCGGGCTCACGCCTGCCACTAAATCATTTTCCTGGGGATCCTGCCCATATTTAACATAGCTACCCTGAGTACCATTAATATGGAAACGAGGGGGCTGGGCCGCACTCAGCAAATTGCCCTGCAATACCGCCCGGTGCTGAGGGTAAATGAACAATGCATGGAAAAAGTCCGGGCTGACGGCGCCTTCACGTTGGCAGCCGAAATTAACATAGCCATCCAGTGGTTCGCCAAACAGTTGCAGCATCTGATCGATCAGGTGGGCACCGAGATCAAACCATACTCCGGACCCAGGCTCTTTGGTTTCACGCCAGGCATTGCGAACCTCAGGCTGATAGAAGGTATAATTTGACTCAAAGTAACGTAATTCGCCCAGCGTCTTATCCTTCAGCAGGCGGCTAACCGTAAGAAAATCACTGTCCCAACGCCGATTCTGGAAGGAGCAGACGATTTTACCTTTTGCTGCCGCTAAACTTTCCAGGGTGCAGGCATCTTTTAAGTTAACGGTAAAAGGTTTATCAATAACCACATGTTTACCGGACTTCAGCGCTGACTCGGCCAGAGGGAAGTGCGTTAAGTTAGGCGTGGCAATGACAACCAGGTCGATCTCCGGATTATCAAAAATAGTTTGCGGATCCGTCGTCAGTGAAAAAGGGAGATCCGCTCCCGGGTCGAGCGTTTTATCACAGACCGTATGCAATACCATTCCCGGCGTTACTGCAATAAGTCGGGAGTGAATGTTTTTCCCTGAGAATCCAAAACCAATCAGGCCAACATTAACGTCTTTTTTAGTCATAACATTTTCCTTCATTACCCTATCGTCGTTGAGGCTACGAATGCGTCGGTTTACTTAACTGCGGCATTAGTAATGACTTCTTTTTTACTTTCGTAATCATGTTTGAGAATTAACTGTTCAACATCTTCCAGCGCGACGCCTTTTGTCTCAGGGATGCAGCGATAGACAAACCACCATGAGAGTAAGCAACTGAATGAGAACAGAAGTAACGGGAAGCCACCGTTAAAGTGTTCACGTAAGACCGGATTCTCATTGAGTACCGGGAAGATCTGGCTGATGACAAAGTTAGAGGCGTACATCGCGGCGTAACAGATACCCATGCCGATGCCGCGTAAGTGGTTGGGCAAAATTTCACTGGCCACCGTCCATGCAATTTGCGCCCAGCTCAGACCGAAAATAAACATGAAACCTAATAAGCCAATAATGGAAGCGAAACCGCGAACCCCAAAGTAAAAGGTCAGGAAGGTTAATCCAAGACAAATACAGGTACCGACAGAACCCACCAGCAGCAGGATCCGGCGGCCAAATCGGTCAACCATCGTCATGCCGACCAGAACCCCGATGAACTGTAATCCGGCAAGCCAGGTCACAAAGTACATGGCTTCTGCCATATCCCCGGTAATATTCATCAGCAGTGTCGGGCCATAATACTGAATGACATTAATCCCGGTGAACTGGTTAAAACAGGCCAGGGCAATAACCAGGATAATGAACAAAGAATTATTTCTGCTGGAGAAAATATCTTTAAGCGTGGTTTTGGGGCCGCTAACTTTGTTTTTTGAACTGGCAAAAGAGTGTTTTATCTCTGCCATCACACTTTGCGCATGTTCGGCATTCGATATTTTTGTTAGCGTTTTTAACGCGGCGGCATCCCGTCCTTTCATCACGTTCCAGCGTGGTGATTCAGGAATAAAGCCCGCGAGGAAAATAAACAATACGCAAGGGATTATCCCAAAGCCCAGCATGATCCGCCAGCCGGTGGTCACAATCCATTGCTGATCGGCAGAGTTTTTTACGATTAAGTAATTAACCAGTAAAACAAGAACTTGCCCACCAACCAGGCAGATCATGTTAATCGTAACAACGCGTCCGCGATAGTCTTTGGGGGCAACTTCAGCCATATAAATAGGCGAAACAACGGACGCCAGCCCGATTCCGAAGCCACCGATAATGCGAAATATAATAAACAGCGTAAAGGATGTTGATAATGACATGCCTAATACTGAGAGCAGTGTTACCAGCACGGTTATCATTAAGGCAATTTTACGCCCATATTTATCGGATAATGTGCCTGCTAAATATGAGCCAAAGACGCAGCCAATGACAATGCTTGATACTGCCCAGCCGGTTTGTGAGGGAGACAAAGAGAAATGATGTGTTAAGGGTTCAACAACACCAGAAATGACAGAGGTATCATATCCTTGTAACAAGCCGCCTAAGGCAGCCACACTACAGATCCATATAACATAAGCTAAGTTATGCTTTTGTTTGATGTTCATGGTTATACCTTTAATTCAGATCGAATTTTAATCATTTATTCAACCCACCATTTTGTCGGATGGCGGAATCTGTGCGTTTGCCTGACCGCAACATGACCCTTTATGTTTTCAGTAATGGATCATTGTTTTCAAAAACAAGATAAATGAAATGTATAAACCGTTTTGTGACGAAGGGCAAAAAAACACGCTTTGCAAATAGTCACCTGCATGCGAAAAGTTGGTGCTGCGTATTGCGAATTTATTTTAACTTGTTGATTGTAAATAAGTATTGTTGTTTGAAATGCGAAATAAATAGCACCTGAAAATGGAATTTTTTGTTCAAAATCCTGGGGGATGAGTACTGACAGGGGGGAGCGTAGCTGGCTATAAGGGGAATGAAGCGACATCAGGAAGTAAAGTCTCCTGTTGCCCGTGCTTCATTTGTCAATCCAGTTGCACTTAAAAAGTGATTTTTATTTCATTTATTTATTTTTTTGAAATTTTTCTTTTAATAAGTCGCTGCTTTAACCTGCGGTTTCTTCCTGTAGCCAGTTTTCAAACGCCAGCAGGGCTGTTTCGTTAATTCCTGTCTCAGCAGGCTTCACCAGGCAGAAATGTTTGCTGAGACCTTTGGCCGCAGGCCAGGGCGCGACCAGCACGCCGCTGCGAAGTTCGCTGGCGACATATACCTGTGGCACCAGCGCCACGCCTTGCCCGGCGATTGCCGCTGCAATGGCCATTTCATGCAGATCGTAGCGGACACCCAGCGCCGGATTATCCAGCCTTATATTGCTTTCCCTGGCGTAGCGCTGCCATGCATCCAGGTTCTGGCGGCGATGAATTCGCGGCAGGCTGTTCAACTGGATGGCAGGATCCTCGCGGGTCAGCAGGCTGGAATGGCAGACCGGCAGAAGTTGTTCCTGAAAGAGAGGGAGAATACGCATCCCCGCCCAGGCCGGATGATCAAAGTGCACGGCTGCGTCAAAGCCACTGCCGGTAAGAATAAAGGGATCGGTTCTGACGGCGATATTAAGGGTGATGTCCGGGTGTCGGCTGTTAAAATCCGTGAGTCGGGGGATGAGCCAGCGGCTGGCGAAGGTTGGGGGAGCGGTAATTTCGAGGCTACGACTGCCGTCGGGAATCCCCGTCAGATACTGGGTATCACGGTCAAGCCGCTCGAGGGTTTCCCGAACGCGGTGAGCATAGCGGGCGCCGACGGGATTTAGTTTTACCCGGCTGCCGGTCCTGTCAAAGAGCCTGCAGCTCAGCAGGGATTCAAGCCGCCCAATCTGGCGGCTGATTGCCCCTTCCGTCAGCGACAGTTCTTCTGCCGCACGGGCAAAATTGCCGTGTCTGGCCGCGGCCTCAAACGCCACCAATGCCGCACTGCTGGGGAGTTTTCTGCGCATAATTACACCTTTCTCAAATGCAGGAAGTTCTTATTCCAGTGACAAAATATCACTAAGCAATGAAATAATATCGATTCTAAGCGGTGAATTCAGCAGGTAGCATGATGAAATATCAACAAGCTGGATGCTCGTCGCAGGACGCTCCGCTTCTTAAAAGAAGGTATTACCTATGCTTGATTCGTCCTTTCCCTCCTGCCAGGTCGGCGATTTTCTGGTAACGGCCCTCAGTGACGGGAATATGGCTGCCAGCCTCGAATTACTCTCAGGTATCAACAGTGTTGATGCGAATGAAATTCAACGTCGGGCGGGTATCACTGAGCCTGGCAACCTCCATATCCACGGCTATTTGCTTCGCGGTCGGGGGAGAACGATTCTGGTCGATACCGGTACGGGCGGGCGGGAGAACATTGGGGGGCAATTGCAGACGAATTTGCGCAGTCTCGGGATTGATCCACAGGATATTGATACCGTGCTGCTGACCCACGCTCATCCGGACCATATCGGTGGGTTACTGGATGGCGAAGGGCTGCCGGTGTTTAAAAATGCGCAGTTGTATGTTCATCCGCTGGACGCACAATACTGGCAGGATGATGCCATGATGGCGCAGGTTATTGAGCGCAGGAAGCGTAACTTTGTTCTTGCCCGCCGCACTTTTGAGGCTTATGCCGCAAGGCTTAGTTTTCTCGACGAAAATCAGCCCGTGGCGGGGATAAGCCCGGTCGCGTTGCCGGGCCATACGCCCGGACATACCGGTTATCGCATTGATGGGGATAAAACGAGTCTGATTATCTGGGGCGATATTGTCCATTTCCCGCATATTCAGTCCGCACAGCCAGAAGTGTCTATTGAGTTTGACTGCGATCCCGTTATGGCCAGAGAGAGCCGGCAAAAAATAATGGCCCAGGCGAGCGAGCAAAAATGGATCATTGCCGGTATGCACCTCGGCAAACCCGGTTTTGCGCATCTGCTTCGTGCTGGCGAAGGTTATCGGCTGGCCTGGCTGGAAGGTGAAATCGCCGGGTAAAAAGCCGTTTCGTGGGCGGGTGGTAATCTGATTGCGCCAGGCGAAAAGAAAGCCTCTTTAGGATCAACAGGTTTACCGCACAAATAAAAAAGCCCTGACGCTGAACGCCAGGGCTTTTACGTAATGCTTAAACTAAGATTTAACATTAATACACTTAAAAGGTTCGTATGACTATTTGAACAACCTTAAATGTACGCGTTTATCACTGATAATATTGGGTACTGAAAAAATAAAAAATTCCTCCCATATAGTTATCGGTTAAACACTCCGCCAGAATCAGTATTACCTGATGATTTAGCGGGCTAAACAAGTACATCTCCCGGCGCGATATAAACTCTTTGATGCGTGGCCTGACTGCTGTTGCGCTATTTACTGCCAGGTCTTAACTCAATCTGTTCGCAACAATAAAAACAAAATCATGGCCTTACATCATCGCGCGCTAGTCCACACCCTGCGATTGTCGTGACTGACTACGTGGCCTGAAAGCATCATCAACTGAGAAGGTTGCATTTTTCTCGACGTTGATAAACTCATCGAAAAATACTTCGTGGCCTTTATCGCAATATTATTAAAGAACAATTTAAATACTTTCTATATCAACGACAAATTGATTTCATCTGCCGTTGAAATCTAATTTACGCATTTCTTTGAAACTGTCAATACTGTTGTTAACAACATGCCTTTAAGGTCATGTTTTAAAACAGTGTGCATTAAAATCATAGAGTTATAAAATTTTCTTAATGTTATCGATTGGTTAAAATATAAGCTAAGCGTGTTGTTTCTGTTACGTAATTATAGCGTGGCGGGCGTAAGAGTAAGAAGACTCTGCAGGGGGCATACCATTCTGGCTACCCCGCTGCGTTTAAGGCGTCATCTTGCCACAGTGTTTCGTGCCGCGCCGGATTGAGAGGGTTTTCGGGCCATCCATATTGCTACCAGTAATAACAGGAACAGCACGGGGGCAAAACCACTGACGCCGCTGCTCTCTAATAACAGGCCGCCCAGCATGCCGCCACCGGCAATCGCCAGGTTCCACACGGTGACCAGCATGGATTGTGCGACATCCGTTGCGGCTTCAGCCCGGTGGACCATCTCAGTCTGAAACAGTGTGGCGGCGCCGCCAAAGGCCAGTCCCCAGAGCGCGACCGCCCACCAGATTGCGGCATGCAATGGCAACAGCAGTGCCGCCATAAGAAACAGCCCAATGCTGAGCAAGGTCAGCCTGTAAAGGTGGCGGTCAACCAGTATGCCGGTTACCGCAATACTGACCAGCGAGCACAGGCCAAAAAGCAACAGCACGGCATCGGTGCGCGCCGCCATCCCGGCAGGCTCCAGCAACGGCGAGATGTAGGTATAAAGCAGGTTGTGCGCCAGCACAAAAGTCAGTACCACCAGCAACAAACGGCGTACGCCATCCAGTCTAAGTACGCTGCGCAGAGGCAAGCGCTGCTGCACGGATTGCCCTGCAACCTCCGGGGCGGTCAGGCGCAGTATAATCATCAGCACGAGCGACATCACACTCAGTGCCGCAAAGCACAATCGCCAGCCAATCAGATTGCCCGTAAAGGTGCCAAGAGGCACGCCGACAGACAGCGCAAGCGGTGTTCCTGCCATGGCAATAGCGATAGCCTTTCCTCTCTTATGGGCTGGCGCCATTGATGCTGCATAGCCAGCCAGTTGGGCCCATAGCACGCCCGCCGCAACCCCGGCAATTGCTCGTGCGGCAAGCATAAGGGAATAACTGGTAGCAAAGGCGGTGACCGTGTTGGCGAGGGTAAAGCCGGCCAGCGTAATCAGTAACAGGCGTCGACGTCGCCAGCCCTGCAGCAGCGACATCAAAGGAATGGCTGCGACAAAAGAGCCTATCGCGTAGACCGTTACGCTTTGCCCTGCTGCGGCCATGGTGATGTGCAGATCCTGTGCCATCGGCGTCAGCAACCCGGCGGGCAGCGCCTCGGTAACGATAGTGACAAAGGCGGCCATGCACAAAGTCAGCAGCGGCATGAGTGGTAATCGTTGCGTGTCCCGGCTCATTTTTCGCCCTCAAGACCACGATACACTGCGTCACGCAGGTCGTTGACGAATTGACCTGACATGCCTTCATACAACGTATTGCTGAATGCGACCACGCTGAGTTCCCGCGTCCTGTCAACAAACCAGGCGTGGCCGTATGCGCCACCCCAGCGCCAGGTACCGGGGGATTCGGGGGAGTGTGCCTGGCGGGGATCCCGCAGAACCGAGAATCCCAGACCAAAGCCAACGCCCGGCGCCTCCGGCAGTTCAAGCGGAGCAATCTGATCGCGGCCCATCTCCGCCACCCATTCGGGCGACAAAATATGACCGCCTCCGCTGCGCAATGTTTCGAGCAGACGCATCACATCGCTTACCGTGCCCACCATGCCAGCCCCGCCGGAAGGATAAGCTTGTTTGTCGTATACGCGTGCCGGGCTATAGCAAATGCCGACGGTGTTCTCAAAGGGGGCGGCATACTCCCCCTCCTGTAGCGGATGCGGTTGCGGGTTGTCGTTAACGTAGGCGACCGCGACCTCCTGATCGGCAGATAAAGCGAAGCCGGTGTTTTGCATATTAAGCGGGTCGGTGACCAGAGTTTTAACCGCCAGATCCAGGGGCTGCCCCTGCACCTTCGCAATTACCTCGCCCAATACATCGATTCCCAGGGAATAACACCACGCTCTGCCGGGGGCGTAGAGCAGCGGGACTGTCGCAATGCGCCGGACATTTTCTGCCAGTGTCACTCCGCTGGCATCCATCCCGTCAGAGACCCCGGCGCGGGCATAGGGACCCTCGCTACTGTCTTCGAGAAAGCGGTAGCCCAGCCCGGCGGTGTGGGTCATCAGCTGGCGTACTGTCATCGTTGCGTGGGTGCCATCTGGCAGACGGGGGGCAAACGCAGGTAAGTAGTGTTGTACCTGTTGATCAAGGCGCAGTTTACCCTGCTGAACCAGCACCATGGCTGCGGTTGTGACAATGGGTTTACTTACCGACGCGAGGCGAAAGCGGGTGTGGATCGCCATCAGACGTTGATTTTCTCTGTCGGCAAAGCCAGAAGCCTGATGATAGAGCGTTTGACCCCGATGATTCACCATCACCTCAACGCCGACCAGTCGCTGTTCTTCCCGTGCCTGCCGGATCAGTTCTTCAATACCACTGCGCATGCTTTTTACTCCTCAATAATGGATACCTTCACCATAGAGATTTCGGTATTGCGGAAAAAGCAGGGTATATTTCGTTACTCTGCGGACATCAAAATCCGTAATGGTGAGGGCAGATGGAAAGTCTTAACGGTTTTGTGGTGTTTGTGCAGGTAGCAGAAATGGGTAGCTTTGTTGCCGCAGGTCGTCAGCTTGGTATTTCTGCTTCGGCGGTGGGGAAAAGCATCGCCCGGCTGGAGGATAAACTTGGCGTGCGCGTGTTTCATCGCAGCACACGCAGCATCACCCTTACGGCGGAAGGGGGGCTGCTGTTGGAGCGTAGCCGACGCATTCTGGCGGAAATTGATGCCGCGCAGCAGGAACTCACGCAGGCGGCAGCGCTTCCGGTGGGGCGGTTGCGATTGAGTTTGCCTCTGGTCGGGACGCTGGTGCTGCCGGTGCTGGGGGATTTTATGCGCCAGTATCCGCAGATCCAGTTGGATCTTGATTTTAGCGATCGGATGGTCGATGTGATTGCCGAAGGTTTTGATGCGGTGCTACGCATTGGCCGACCTGCGGATTCACGGCTTTCCGCACGTAAGCTTGGGAATTTTCGCCTGGTGACCGTTGCCGCCCCCGATTATCTTGCAGAGCGCGGTACGCCTCAGACTCCAGTCGATCTGCGGGATCATACCTGCCTGCAATACCGCTTTTCCTCCAGCGGTAAAATTGAACCCTGGCTGATGCGCGGGCATGACACGGCGGAAAGTGAGCTGTCACTCCCTGCGTCCATGGTGTGCAATAACGTTGAAACCCGTGTTTGCTTTGCCTTACGTGGCCTGGGCATTGCCTGGTTACCCGACTTTGCGATCCGCTCCCTGCTGGAGGAAGGTTTGCTGCGCGAAATATTATCTGACTACGCCAGCCATACTAGCGTGATGCATCTTCTCTGGCCTGCCAGTAAATATCCATCGCCTAAATTACGGGTGTTGATTGATTTTCTCAGCCAACGGATGTTTCCGCCATCATCCGGAAAAACTGGTGTTTCAGAGCACTGAGGAGCGGTGAATAGTTACGGGGGAGTCAGGCAGGGGATAAATAAAGCGCCTTAACAGGCGCCTGATTTTAGTTGGCGGTATTGAGTGTTTTGCAGTTTTGCGCATTCAGAGTCAGGCCCAGTTTTGCTGATGCCAGTTCGTTTTCTGTATGCGTTCCTGCAAACATGAAGCCTTTTTTCACCAGATTGGTGGTGTAGTACTTGTTGTACATAAAGGCCCAGGCCAGCATCGCGATTGTTGAACCGATACCCATCGTAAACACTGCCAGAATGACCAGCACAACAAAAGTCCCGATAAAGGTGATGAAATCTTTACGAAACAGCGCCGGGAATGAACCAAAGAACAATGTTGTCCATGAAAAACCGTACAAGCCTTTTACGGTTTCACCAGTGCGAGGGTTTTCCATTTTTATTTGCGTAGCCATAGAATATTTCCTGAAATTATAAATGCCAGTACTACTGATAATAAACTTCCCATATTCAGGGGCCACAATATACATTTTGGGTGAGCGACTTCAAATATTTATTAATGAATGTTTCTGGCTGGTGTATTGCAAATTGTTATTTTCATTAAAAATGCTTAATAATTTACGTTGTTACAAAAAGGTGCGACAGGCATTGCTTGAGTATCTTCGGGCTGGATATTGGGTGATCATATTTGATTTAATTTAACTTAAGCTCATTAATTTGACTTAAGTTGCGAAATTATTGTTTTATAAGGAAAATTAATTCTCGTTAAGGTGTCTTTTGATGTCGATGGACATGTGTGTGATGACGCTTGTTTTCCGATGAAAATGATAAGCAATGTTTATGTTCATGATGGGTTTGTTCATTCCCTCTGAAATCTGGTAGCTTTTTTTTTGCTGTTCAACAGGAGTATTTGAGCTCCCGCTTCGGAGTCAGTCAATATGTCTCTATTCTTGTCGAATAAATAAGTTTCAGACCTTGATAATATGACAGTGAAATTACTGAACGCTTAATTTTATATTTAAGAACAGTATCGATACTTTTTCCTTTCGATCTTGTTCAGGAAATAAAATCGCGACAGGCCGTTGTCAGGGAAAAGTGTCGCGGCAGGAGGGATAATGCTGAGTCCTGCTGTTAACTACGCACGGCTTCTAACCAGCCTGTCACCGTCTCGGTGGTTCGCCTTTCCTGGCTGCATTCAATGACCAGCGGTTTTTCGCGCTTTGCGGCGGGCGCAAGCCGTGCAAGAACCGCCTCGCTATCGCCGGGTCCATAGCCGCCATGAGTAATAAAGGGAATAAGCGTCTTGTCTGACAAATCATGGGAACTGAGAAAGCTTTTAACCAGTGCGGGGACGGTGGTTCCCCAGATGGGGAAGCCTAAATATATCGTCCGGTAGCGGGCTATTTCCGCAACGTTATGCGCAAGGGGCGGGAGAATGTTCCGTTCGCGTTCTTTGGTCGCCTGAGCGACGGTCTGAAAATAGTCTTCCGGATATGGGCGAGAAGGGACAATTTCAAAAAGGGTGGTCTGTAAATGGCGGTGAATAATCCCGGCGATAACCCGCGTATTTCCACTACGGGAGAAATATGCCACCAGGGTGTCGGATGTATTGGCAGATGCGGCAGCAATAGAGGGGGATATTCTGACATTCGCCAGTGATAATCCCGCCAGTGCAGTGAGTAGTCTCCTGCGTGTTAAATCATGTTCTTCCGGCATTTTAAATACCTGTTTAAAAAAGTGGGAAATGTGAAGAAAGCGTTCACCCGGTTCCTTGCTGTTTTGCCAGGCGCTGGCGGAACTCACTCTTAAAATGACTTTTTCAATTGCCGAATTATAGCGTGGCGAGCATGTCGTCACGCTGACAGCGCTCTGACATTAGCGTCAGTATCACGATGAATGGATTAATCTGTGATATTCAGGATATTTCTGAATTGTCAGCAATCTTATGCCGATAATTTGAGCAAAAAAGCACAGTCGGCTAAATGAAAGTGAAAAGATGAGATGCAGAACAGAAAATATGCGTACGGTGTTTAGGTCGTGCGTAAAAACGCACAGCAGAAAAAAGCAGGCAGAGAAGATGGGGTAAACATAAAAGAGAAGTGGGGAGCGATAGAATCTCCCCACTTAAGAAATCAGATTGCGAAATCTTCGAGCTTTTTGCCTTGCTTAATCGCGGCAGTAATTGCTTTTGGCGTACGACCCTGGCCTGTCCAGGTTTTCTCGCTGCCATCTTCATCAATATACTTATATTTCGCCGGGCGAGGTTCACGCACGGGTTTGCGCTTAGCAGTGGTGCTTTTCAGAGAGGAAAGAAGTTCAGTCGGATCAATACCTTCATCAAGTAATTTCTGACGGAAAGCGGCAAGCTTAGCTTCTTTCTCTTCGAGTTCACGTTTCTGTGAAGATTCTTCTTCACGGCGTTCTTCAACAATAACAACCAGTTTTTCGAGCATCTCTTCGAGAGATTCAAGAGAAACTTCGCGAGATTGAGCGCGAAGGGTACGAATGTTGTTAAGGTTTTTTAGTGCTTCTGACATCACATTACTCCTTGTCCTGGAAATTAAAATCTAACAAAACAATTTTTAGTTATTATTGAGTAAAAATCAATACCAGAACAGGGCGTAATTCTCTTTATTTCGCAATATTTTTTAAACCGACTGCGCAATTTTAACATTGTGATATTTTTTGGGTGTAAAGATATCTGCCCTTGTATGTATAAATATGATGTATTGCCCCATAAACCCACAATGCCCTGCTTATATCCTGCAAATTCGTAGGTCTTTTCCGTCAGACTGTGAGTCAGGAAGAATTTTTGCCTGACAGGAACTGTTTGCGATGAGTCAGTACATGGCGCCAAAAATTAACTGCGGTACACACACTGTTATCAGCTAAGCATAAAATCTCAGGTGAACTTCGCTGCCGGGCCGGTTTACATTCGCTAACGACATTGAGCTTGCGAATGCGTGTGTTTTTTCGACAGACAATGAGGCAGGGTGTTTTTGCGAAGGGGTCAGATTTTTGCTTTACGCTGTTTATAGGTCGTGATGGCAAAGTTAATGTTGTTGGTGGTGATCGCGTCAACTTTGCATTCCTTAACAAAAACGTCGTAGTGGTCTTCATTGTACTTAAATACAATAATTTCACCCTGGAAACGGACCCGTTTTTCTTTGACGGTTATGCCGCGGCTGCGCATGGCAATTTTGGCGATGGGATCTAATTTTCTGTCTTTCATATGAATATCTGTTAGCCTCATATTATCGTTTATTGTATCCAGGCTGACGCGCAGACGTCATGATATTAGGGAAGGTGCGATTTAATCGTCAGTTATGAGAACATAAGGCTTTCTTTGCCATAGATTTTTCACGATGCCCGC
>NZ_CBFFRJ010000090.1:0-20282 GCF_965644225.1 Phytobacter sp. V91
TGGGAGTGATGTTCCACTACGGGAAGCTGAATATGGCGTTCTGAGTCTTCCCACCATAATCGGGGAAGACCCATATATAAACAGGTCAAAGGGGCTGTATCATGGCGGTTGAAGTTAAATATGTTGTGATTCGTGACGGTGAGGAAAAAATGTCTTTTACCAGCAAAAAGGAAGCTGATGCTTACGATAAAATGCTCGATCTGGCCGATGTGCTGGAAAACTGGCTGGGAAATGCCCCGGTAACGCTGGAGGATGAACAGCGGGACCAGATGGCGATGTGGCTTGCGGAGCAAAAAGATGTGCTCAGCCATATCTTCAAATCGGGCAAATTGCCGATTGCGGACGCAGAAGACATTGCTCAGGTTGCTGAGCCTTCCGCTACTGACGCGGAGTCTGCCGACGCTGTAGACATCAAACGAGCCAGCAAACGTTCTGCCGCCTGAGCACGGTAATTAGTCACAGATTTGCGCATCTTTTGCTGTTTTAGACATTTCCTGACAACTCCTCGCTTACGCTGATCTTTTATCAAATCGGTCAAGCGAGGGAATCATGTCAAACTGGTTGAATCAATTACAATCACTTCTCGGTCAGAAAGGTTCATCTTCCTCTCCATCAGCGGATCAGGGGTTAAGTAAACTACTGGTGCCTGGCGCACTCGGTGGACTGGCAGGATTGCTGGTTGCGAGTAAATCATCTCGCAAATTACTGGCAAAATATGGCACCAGTGCGCTGCTCGTCGGCGGTGGGGCGGTTGCCGGTTCCGTACTCTGGAACAAATACAAAGACAAAGTACGCACGGCGCACCAGGCTGAACCGCAGTTTGGCCAAACCAGCTCCCCCCTGGATGTGCGTACTGAGCGTCTGATCCTCGCGCTGGTATTTGCGGCCAAAAGTGACGGACATATTGATGATAAAGAACGTGCCGCCATCGAGCAGCAACTGCGAGAAGCGGGTGTGGAAGAGCAGGGACGGGCACTGGTGGCGCAAGCCATAGAACAACCGCTGGATCCCCAACGACTGGCGAATAATATAAAAAATGAAGAAGAGGCGCTGGAAGTCTACTTCCTCAGCTGTGCCGCGATTGATATCGACCATTTTATGGAGCGCAGCTACCTGATCGCGTTAGGGGATGCGCTGAAGATCCCACAGGATGTGCGTGACGGCATCGAAGCCGATCTCAAACAGCAAAAGCTGGCCTTGCCGCAGTAACCATATTGTCACGTTTCGCTTGCATCGGCGGCGGCTTTTGCCACCCTTATAGGGTGTAACACTTATAAGACAACAGATATGCCGCCGAAAGCTAAGCAAGTTCCCCACGTCATGACCGTTCATGGCGATACACGTCTGGATAATTACTACTGGCTGCGGGACGATTCACGTTCCAGGCCTGAGGTGCTGGACTATCTGCACCAGGAAAATGAATACGGGCGCTGCGTGATGGCGTCACAACAGTCTCTCCAGCAGACTCTGCTGTCAGAGATTATCTCGCGCATTCCCCCCCATGACATCTCTACGCCTTATGTAAAAAATGGCTATCGCTATCGGCATATCTATGAGCCAGGCTGCGAGTACGCAATTTATCAGCGTCAGCCTGTAGAAAGCGAAGGGTCGGATGAGTGGCAGATACTGCTCGATGGCAATCAGCGCGCGGCACATAGCGAATTCTATACCTTCGGCGGTTTTGCCATCACCGCGGACAATAAACGGATGGCGATTGCGGAGGATTATTTATCCCGTCGCCAGTACGGCCTGCGTTTTTGCGATCTGGAAAGCGGAAACTGGTATCCGGAAATGCTCGATAATGTCGAGCCGGAATTTGTCTGGGCGAATGACTCTGAAACGATCTATTACGTGCGAAAGCATGAAACGACTCTGTTGCCTTACCAAATCTGGCGTCATCGGGTAGGTACGCCATCGCAGCAGGATGAACTCATCTATGAAGAGCCGGATGACACATTCTATGTGGGTTTGAGTAAAACCACTTCGCAGCACTACATTGTTATCCATCTTTCCAGCGCCACCACCAGTGAGATGCTGATACTCGATGCTGAGTTACCTGATGCGCAGCCGGTCTGTTTTTTGCCGCGGCGTAAGGATCATGAATACAGCCTCGACCATTTCCAGCATACCTTCTATCTGCGCTCTAACCGGGACGGTAAGAATTTTGGTCTTTATCGCAGCAAAGGACGCGATGAGCGGCACTGGGAGGTTGTTATTCCGGCGCGTGAACAGGTCATGCTGGAAGGTTTTACTCTTTTCACCGACTGGCTGGTGGTGGAGGAGCGTCAGCGAGGGTTGACCAGCCTGCGGCAAATCAACCTGAAAACGCATGCAGTGACCGGGATTGCCTTTGATGACCCGGCCTATGTGACCTGGCTTGCGTATAACCCTGAGCCGGAAACATCCCGCCTGCGCTACGGTTACTCCTCAATGACCACGCCGGATACGCTCTTTGAACTGGATATGGACACCGGTGAAAGAAAAGTGCTCAAGCAGAGGGCGGTAGCGGGTTTTGACGCCAGCAAGTATTGCAGCGAGCATCTGTGGGTGCGGGCGCGAGACGGCGCTGAGATCCCGGTATCCCTTGTGTATCACCGCCAGCACTTCCGTAAGGGCGAGAATCCGATCCTTATCTATGGCTATGGTTCATACGGCGCCAGTACCGATGCAGATTTCAGCAGTAGCCGACTCAGTTTACTGGATCGGGGATTCGTTTTTGCCATAGCGCATGTCCGGGGGGGCGGTGAGCTCGGTCAGCAGTGGTATGAAGACGGTAAATTCCTGACCAAGAAAAACACCTTCCATGACTATATTGACGTGACGGATTCACTGCTGGCCCAGGGCTACGGTTCGCCACTTTTCTGTTATGGCATGGGTGGAAGCGCAGGGGGGTTGTTGCTGGGAGCGGTAATTAATCAGCGCCCTGAACTGTTTCATGGCGTTGTCGCGCAGGTTCCTTTTGTCGATACGCTGACCACCATGCTTGATGAGTCTATTCCTCTCACCACGGGTGAATTTGAGGAGTGGGGGGATCCACAGGATGAAACCTACTACCACTACATTAAAAGCTACAGCCCTTACGATAATGTCAGTGCTCAGGCTTATCCACATTTACTGGTGACAACCGGACTGCATGATTCACAGGTTCAGTACTGGGAACCGGCGAAATGGGTCGCAAAACTCCGCGACAACAAAACCGATAACCATCTGCTGCTGCTTTGTACCGACATGGATTCGGGACATGGCGGAAAATCAGGCCGCTTCAAATCCTGGGAAGGGGTGGCAATGGAGTACGCGTTTCTGGTAGGGCTTGCGCAGGGTACATTGCCGGGTGCTGAGCATGGCTAGTTGTCGCCGAGATAATGTTTGAGCGTCAGCCGCAGCTCAGGGCTCATCCGTTCCAGATTGTTAAATAACCAGCGTAAATATCCGGGGTCGCGTTCAGCGACTTCAGATACAGGTTTGCCGCGATATTTGCCAAAGGTAAAGGTCGTTACGAGTGCCGGGCGGCCGGTGACTGTCGCCATCTGATCCGGCGTCCAGCCCGAGGTATTCATAATATCGATCAGCAGTGCGGCGGTGATATAGCAATCATACAAGGCCCGGTGGTGATGCAGTCCAGGCGGCGTCTGCACGCTCAGTTTGCGGGATTTATACAGCGCCATATTGCTGTATTTGATCCCCGGCCATAATCTGCGTGCCAGCTTCATGGTACAAATCCACTCGCCTGGCATCTCGGGCAGGACGCGCCGGTCAAAGCTGGCATTATGCGCAACATACCACGCGCTACCGTAATAATGCGGGATCACCTCTTCAATCCAGGGCTGAGTGGCGACCATCGCTTCTGTAATGCGGTGAATAGCCATGGCCTGCGGGCTGATGGGACGGTCCGGGCGCACAAGATGGCTCATAGGGTTAACGATTTGCCCGTCAACCACGTCCACTGAGGCGACTTCGACAATGCCGCCCTGCAAATCGCAGGTTTCAGTATCGATAACCCGCAGGAGGGTGTTGGCGGTCATTTGGTTTTCGGCTCATAGGGGAGGCGCGACAGGTTCACTGAACTCAGGCGGTGAGTGATAAGGCGCTCACGAAACCAGTTGCGCAGATGCTCTGGCTGCTCACGCTCGACGACTTCGGCGATAACCGGCATATTGTAGCGCTCTTTAAATGCCACGCTTGCAGCCGCCAGATCGACGTTAATTTTGTCCATTTCTTCCTGCGGGAGTTGGGCAAGATTCGTATTCATGAGTTTCTCCTGGGTTTAGGCCGCAAAAGTTACTAAGCCTGTCGCGCAAAGACAAGTCCGCTGAGATGATACTCGACGCAAACATTATACAGCGTTATTCTCTGCGCTAAATACATAACGAAAAGGAATGGCTGATATGGGTTTCACTGCATCTGGTTTTAGTCGGGCGCTGCTTTTTGCCAGTGCTCTTGTCGTCGCGCCGCAGGTTTTTGCGCATGCGCATTTAAAGGCGCAAACGCCAGCTGCCAACACCGAGATAGCTACAGCCCCATCGGCCATTACCTTAAACTTTTCTGAAGGTATAGAGCCTAAATTTAGCGGCTTAACGGTTACTGATTCGCAAAATCAAGCGGTAAAAACAGGGCCGGCAACGCGTAGCGACAGCGATAAAACGCAGATGGTTGTCCCTCTGGAACAGCCTTTAGCCTCTGGCGATTATACCGTTGACTGGCACGTTGTCTCTGTCGACGGGCACAAAACCCGTGGTTCTTATCGTTTTACCCTCAAGTAAATCATGCTCACGGCGAGTTTTATTGGGCTGCGGTTCATTCATTTCAGCACGTTGATGCTGGTTTTTGGCTGCACTCTCTTTATTAACCGCCTGACCCCCTTTCATTTACAGCCGTTGCTGTCACGCCAGTTTCAGTTGTTCCAGCGGGTCTGCCTCGGCTTGTCATTCTTCAGCGCGCTGCTGATGTATGCCCTTCAGGGCGGAATGATGGGCGATGGCTGGCATGATGTATGGCAGCCTGAGACATGGCTCGCCCTTGCCGATACACATTTCGGTGGTATCTGGATCTGGCAGATACTGATAGCGATGCTGGCCCTGAGTGTCGCGCTGATCCAGCCGCGTTATCAGGGGCGATTATTGCTGCTGTGCGGCGCCCAGCTGTTATTGATGGCAGGCGTCGGTCATGCCGCAATCAACGACGGGGCGCTGGGCTTTATTCAGCGCACAAATCATGCTCTGCATTTGATCGGTGCCGCCGCCTGGTTTGGTGGATTACTGCCCGTTATCTACTGCATGAAACTTGTCCGTCGAAGCCTGCAGAACTATGCGGTGATGGCGATGATGCGTTTTTCACGTTACGGGCATCTCTTTGTGGCGGGTGTGCTGGCTACAGGGGTAATCAACGCCCTGTTGATCCAGGGAGGTCGCGTTCCCTGGGATACGGCCTGGGGGCGGGCGCTATTGCTAAAAAGTGCGCTGGTGGCGCTAATGGTGGCAATTGCGCTGGTGAATAGGTATGTTCTGGTGCCACGCTTAAGCCTGAAAGATTCACAGGCGCGATATTCACTGATTTTAATGACATGGACCGAAGTGGCGCTTGGCGCACTCGCGCTGGCGGCTGTAAGCCTGTTCGCCACATGGGAACCCTTTTAAACCGGGGAAAAGATGAAAAAATACCTGATAATGTTGTTACTGGCCTGTTCGACGGCTGCCTCTGCTGCTCCCTCGGTCATTACCGTGAGCCGATTTGAGATTGGCAAAGACAAATGGGCATTTAACCGCGAAGAGGTAATGCTGACCTGTCGGCCCGGCCAGGCGCTGTATGTGATCAATCCGAGCACGCTGGTGCAGTATCCTCTGAATGATATTGCCGAACAGCAGGTGAAAAGCGGTAAAACCACGGCGCAGCCAATAGCGATCATTCAGATTGACGATCCCGCCCGTGCTGGTGAAAAGATGAGTCTGGCGCCTTTTATCGCCCGGGCAGAGAAGCTTTGTTAGAAATCTAAACTAACCTGCTGACAAATAATAAAAAACCGCAAGACTTATTTAACAGGTCTTGCGGTTTTAACATTTTTAAGCGTGCCGATAACCGAATTTTTCAGAGCGCTTTAGCAGCAAACTGGAAAACCTGACGCCGTCATCTATTCTTAAAGGGCAAGGCGACTTAGCCTGCATTAATGCCAACTTTTAGCGCACGGCTCTCTCCCAAGAGCCATTTCCCTGGACCGAATACAGGAATCGTGTTCGGTCTTTTTTTATCTATCTGAAAGATAAGATAATTGTCGGGAAAATACGACATCATCCAGAACTCCGGACAACGCATATTCGTCCCAGACCATACCACACTCTGCCATGGTGTCGTCCAGGTATTTTTTGGCTAACTATTACGAAGGGTATCGCCAACGTGCCCGTTGCAATGTCATTATCAAAAAATGGCCAATTCGCCCGTGGCAAAGCCATTTTTTCGACGGAGAAGGGAATGATCATTACAGCATTGCACCACTGGGATAACGGATACGAGCCGCTGGCTGACTTACTCCACCAGGAATGGTCGGATTTTGAACGCTGGTCATCAAAAGAGAAGATTATCACGCGTCTTAAGGCCAGGAGTACGGATAATGGGGATGAAATTACGCTGGTCGCGCTGGAATCGACTGTATTAATGGCAACAGCAAGTATTATCACCTGGGAATTAACGGATGTTCCTGCGCGAAAATATTGGTTGGGTGAGGTGCTTACGGCGCCTGAACATCGTGGTAAAGGCGTTGCGGGTAAACTGATCCGGGCGCTGGTTGATGCCGCAACAAAGGCCGGCTATCCCGCTCTCTGGCTCTACACCCCTGACCAGCAGGCGCTTTATCACCATTTAGGCTGGCAGAGTGTTGAAGAGAAATATATCGAGAATGAATGGGTCACAGTAATGGTACGCAATCTTTCGCCAGCATCGGCTGAAAAAGTCGAGGAAACATAACAAGAGACGATGACCGAAAGGCTGTGCTAAGGTCGTATACAATTTAAACACAACTGAGGATAACGACATGAGCAAAGATGTTGTGGTAATACTCCCCGGTGGCAAGGTCGAGCATCTTTCCGTTGCTGATGACCTGAAAAAAGTCAGCTATAGAAACGATCAGCGTTCCTTCCTGGATCTGCCGATTGAAACCTATGTGCTGGATGGGGAGGAGTTTTTGATTGCGAAGTTTTCAGACCTGGTCAGTGCGCGTGAAACTGAACAGGCGATCCGACAATTTTACTAACCCTACAAGTGCTGCATTCAGTTTGAATGTGGCCGACTCAATTTCTTACCCGGTTCGTGGATATTCTTCCCTCTGATCCTTTGAATTTAAAATGTGGAGAGGCCTCAGGAGAGGCCCCGCATTTATGAGGCTTGCTTAATCCATCTGCGCCTTTTCGGAAGACATGTTTTGATTGTTAGTCGGGCGCCGCAGACGGAACAAATTGCCCCATGAGGATAATTTTTTTCAGGGCAGAATTGCGTAAAAAAGAATTTATTCCCGCTGCATACCGGACAAATAAATTTAAGATTTGGAATAACCCCTCCGTCCCGTGGAATTGAATAAATACACTAACATGAAAAAAATCCGTTTAAGGATATATCGTCATATTTTAAATTCAGGGCCGGGACAGGTTTTTAGTCATTACGATAGACATATTATGCATATGAAGTCGGCGTCTGGTGAAATGCACAATTGCGATAAGGAGGATAAAAATGACATGGAGGGATATTAAAACGGGCAGATATGTTATCTGCCCGGTGCGCGGACTAGAAAAATTGCGCCAGGCTGGACTGTATATCATCAAGGAGCTGAAAGCGCCGACGATATTCTGCTCTTTTTTTACTGGCAATATCTTCGATGGGCTTGCGGGTCATTTGCAAAGGCAAACGCCAACGATATTTATCCGTCTTCACGCCATCAAGTGATGACCAGAATTCATCGTAACTGGCATGGAAGTGACGACCCTTACTAAACCGATAACGCAGTGCGCGAAAGACATGACCATTATCACTCACGCCATATACCGCGCTGATACCGGTACTGGCGCACATTTGCCACAACACCTCCAGCAGCAGGCGCTTAGGGAAAAGCCCGTAGCATGCCCGTGTGGCGACTTTAATCACATCATGCGCAACGTTTTTACGTGGTCCCTGCAGGCCACCAATGACCAGCGTCCGCCCATCAGCCTCGCTGCCGACACTGAAGGTCACACTGGCGAGCAGCGTCTCATTACCGTCATAGAGCCAGAGCGTGCTTTCCCCTTCTCGCTCAGCTTTATGAGCGCAGGAGGCGTAGACATAAAAGTCTGCATCATCTTTGCCTTTAAAATGCAGGATCTGCTGTGACGTCGTCGCGGTTAATGCCGCCGCTGCTGGTGCAGAAAGCTGTGTATCGACCCAGTCATAATGGCTGACGACAGCACTGGCACGCTGGGCAGAATTTAGCCCTAAAGTCAGATACTGACGATGAGATTTACTGGGCAGCGTCACCTGGGTGCTGAGTTGTTGTTCAAAATCAGGACGCCGGGATAAAGCATTAAGCATTTTTACGGTTGAGGGCCAGAATAGCAGTGAACGTAACAGAAATTTAAGCCGGTAGTTACGTTTGAGCCAGATAGGTCCAGGGATTAAACGGCCGGTGACCAGTTCGCTAATTATATGTCTATGGGGTTGTGGCAGGTCACTGGTTTGCAGACTGATATTCGACACGATATGGCCCTCTGAATGTTTCAGCCGCCATTCTAGAGATTGTCGGGGCGTATATTAACGTTACGTTGAGCTTTATTTCGGGTTCGTTTAGCTGCGATTGAGGTTCATGGCGGAAACCACCATACGTATACAGAATCAAGCCTTCTTCTATACTAAATATAAGGGGGGGTTATGTATCAGCGTATCGATGGGAATAAATGGCGTCATATCTGGTTGGTGGGCGATCTGCATGGTTGTCATCAGCTGTTGCTTACGCAATTACGCGAGCGCCGTTTCGATCCCCGACTCGATTTACTCATTAGCGTGGGGGATCTGATTGACCGGGGGCCGGACAGTCTGAGCTGCCTGTTATTGCTGAACACATACTGGTTTAAAAGTGTGCGCGGTAACCACGAACAGATGGCCATTGATGCGCTGGAGGCAGAGGATATGTCGATGTGGTTATTCAATGGAGGCCGTTGGTTTGCGCAGCTAAAGGGCGAGGAACATCAGCAGGCGGAAAAGGCGCTGAGAGCCTGTGAGCAACTCCCTTATATTCTGGAACTGCATTGCCAAAGCGGAGTGAATATTATTGCCCACGCGGACTATCCCGCATCCCACTATCGCTGGCAGCAGCCACTGGATAAAGAGGCGATTTTATGGCGCAGGGCGCGCCTGAACGAGCATCTGGCCGGACACGGGACAATAATTACTGGCGCAGATCACTTCTGGTTTGGTCATACGCCACTTAAGCAGCGTTTCGACAGTGAAAATCAGCACTATATTGATACTGGCGCAGTCTTTGGCGGGGAGCTGACTTTGGCGCAAGTCCAGTAATCAGAAATCGCTATATTCCTGCGCCGGACGCCAGAAACCGTCAATGAAATCTTCCAGCGGAAAACAGCCGCCATAGCGCAGGCGCTGGTCATACATCGCCACCAGGCACTGTGTTTCAGTATTAAAGACATCCACCACAATGTCGTCGCATCCGCCATCCAGGTAACAAACAAATAAGACCAGTGCGAACATTCCATCCTCGGATCCTTTCCACATAACCTAAGTGTAGGGGATGAATGGGGGCAGGGGAAATAAGGTGGGCAAATAACCCGTCTTACGGACGGGTTCCCGGTGGATCAGGCAAGACGCATGACCCAGGTATCAGACTTTTGATCGTAATGCTCGCGGTACAAAACAGAATGTTCGCCGTCAAGGATCGCCGGAATGCTGGTTTCCGCGTCCCAGGCATCAAGTTGCATACACAAATCCGGATCGGATGAACAGGGAATGTGTAACGTCCGTTCTCCCTGATTATCGCCCTGCAACTCGGCATCATCGATTTCGAATGCGCCAATACGCACGCTGGTTTTCGTCATAATGCTCTCCGTTGATGGATTAAAAGTGTGGTACGACCAGTAAGGTCGCCCAACTTTTAGCCTGGTACAACAAAGAACAAGATGCCAGTCAGAAGATGCCTTTTTTAACGGCTATTTGGTGTGACCGGCAAATAATCGCCCATCGCGCACCAGTTCCCGGGGATAACTGTTTTTCAGTCGTGAGCCAATTCTTCGCGCCAGACCTAACGGCTGATGCTGGTGCGTCACAATAACATCCAGGCTTTCAGGCGGCGTCAGGGGATAAACATCACGCCCGCGATACCATTCCTCAGCCTCGGCGTGAGAAAGCTCAAACGCCAGTGGATTATTGACGCCCGCCAGCGCAATTACCGCTTCATGCTGCCAGCGGTAACCTTTGTTATGGCTTTCCGCAAGCTTCAGTCCAATACGCGAAAAACGGACCTTACCGATAAGCGGCTCAATGGCGGCGGGAAACAGCCAGACCTCTTTATCACGTTGCCAGAGGCGTAATTCGCTCTGCCAGCCAAGCCCCGCCTCCGCAGCGGCGGCGGTCAGCAGCGCGGCTTCGCGAGGTTTCATGGGGCTAAAGGGGAAGTTCCCCACTTTGTATTGCGGCGCAGGCAGTGGGGGAATTGCTGCACTCTTGCGCAGTCGGGCAACAAAAAAGCCTTCGCAGTCGTAGATTTGCGGGAAAACATGCAGAAAGCCTTCTGCGGTCAGCGCCTGGTAGGCCCCTGTAAACAGATCGCCTAACGGCAGAAATTCAACTGCTTCAGGGTATTGCTCTTGCAGCCAGTGGCAGATGGCTTCGTTTTCATCCCGGTTCAGGGTGCAGGTCGAATAGACCAGGGTGCCGCCAGGACGCAGGGCATGAAATGCACTGTCAATCAGCTCGCGCTGGGTAGCGGCGATCTCCAGATTGCTGGCGTGGGACCAGTTTTTCAGGGCATCGGGATCTTTACGCACCACTCCTTCGCCAGAGCAGGGAGCATCAAGCAGAATGGCGTCAAACATCTCCGGCAGCGCCGGGCCAAATACCCGGCCATCAAAATGGGTTAACGCGACATTCGAGATCCCGCAGCGGCTGATGTTGGCGTGCAGGACTTTGACGCGACTGGCGGAATATTCATTGGCAAGGATCGCGCCCTGGTTGCCCATACGGGCCGCAATTTGCGTCGTCTTGGAGCCTGGTGCCGCCGCCACATCCATTACCCGGCTGGGCATCTCGTCGCCAGCAAAAAGGGCGCTGACCGGCAGCATGGAGCTGGCTTCCTGAATATAAAACAGACCGCTGAGATGTTCTGCGGTACTGCCCAGCGGCACGGCGTCTTCATCGTCCCGTTCGATCCAGAATCCTTCGCTACACCAGGGAACGGGCGTCAGGCGCCAGTGGTAGGGGGCGACCAGAGTCAGGAAATCTTCGACAGAAATCTTAAGCGTGTTGACGCGAATGCTACGGCGCAAAGGACGCTGGCAGGCAGCAATAAAATCGTCGAAGGAGAGAGAAGCTGGCATTGCATCACGCATTTGCGCCAGGAATTCATCGGGAAGATAAACAGCATTTTGGGCCACGAAGTACACCACCGGGAATCGAACAGGCGCGCAGTGTAACATAATCGCTCCGGCGCAGGCACGCCGGAGCATTCAGAGGGTCAGCGCGGCAGTGCCGTGCCCCATTGCCGCCACTCTTTAGGTTCACTCTCCTGCAACAGGAAATGTTTCTGTGGCTGTGCTTTCGGGGCCAGCGGAACCCCAGGTGGTGTGGCAAAGGCGACGCCACCCCGGATGAACTGGTTGAAGGTACCGGTTTTCACCACGCCGCCGGTCAGGCCAAAGTCCAGCGAATACCCCGACGCCAGCCAGAAAACGGAGTTATTACGCACCAGGTGCTGGTAGCGCTTGCTGATGCGTAAGCCGACCATGACACGGTCAGACAGCGTGCCGAGCATCAGCCCGGTGACAGTCCCGACTTCGATGCCGCGAAACAGCACCGGCGTCCCGATGTTCAACGATCCTGCTTCTGGCGCTTCAACAACAATATTGAGGCCATCGAGATAGCGGGAGTCGGTAATGGTGGTTTCCTGAATTTCAAAATCCCGCCGCGATTCACCGTGTCCGGGTTCAACGTTGATATAGGGCTGCAGGATGGTATCAAGATGCTCAACACCGGCGGCAGAGATCTGCGGCGTGACCACCGAGAAACGCGTGCCGCCGCGGGCAAAGGTCTGCACATATTCCGGGTACAACACGGCGGTCGCCTGAACCTCACTGCGATCGGCAATCAATTGCAGATTAGAGATCTGCCCGATATCGATTCCCAGATAGCGAATCGGCATCCCGGCTGCGAGTTTACCCGCATCATAGGCATGGAGGGTTATCTGGCTGCCGACCGCCCGGGCCGCTGTTTCAGAGGCATACAGAATGCGCTTATCCCCTTTACGCACACTGGCGCCAGCGCCACTGAGGTTATCAAAGCTGATGGCACCTTTTAGCGCACGGGAGAGCGGCGAAGCCTGGACGCTTAACCCGCTGCCATTGAGCTGAATTTTGGCTCCGCCTTCTGCCCAGAAGACGCTGTTGTTGGTCAGCAGGTTGCGATATTCGGGTTTAATATGGACTTCAATATCAAAGGCGTTTGCCCGCGGGCGAACGGTGATGATTTCACCGACCTGAAATTTACGATAAAGCACCACTGAACCGGCCTGGACATCCGGCAGGGTATCAGCGGTCAAGGTTAAGCTTGTGGTCGGCAGGTCGCTGAGGCTGTTCTCCAGCGCTTTTTCCAGATTGGCATACAGCGGATAGCTGGGTTTCATTTCACCTTTAGTGCCGGGCAGAATGCGGATACCGCCGCTGAGCCATTCACCGGCGCTGGCCGCGAGGAACTCCACGCCATCGAGGCCCACTTTGACATCAAGGCGGCTGTTGACCACAAATTTGCTGTCGCCCTGCACCAGGTCGCGATATTGCGGATCGACAGCAATTGAGAACGTCACCCCTTTGTTGGTCAACATGCGATCCAGAACCTGACCGACCTGCACGCCATGCAGCACCAGCGGTTGCCCGGCATCAATGCCATAGCTTTCCGGTGCGGTCAGCGTCAGAGTGACAACGCCTGGCTCCTGCAACAGCGTTTTGTCCGCCGGGAGCACCACAAAATGGTTGCGCGGTTCGCCTTCGCCGGGGACCAGTTCAAATGTGCTGCCGGTCAGTAGGGCGCTGACGCTGGGATTGTTGAGCGACAGTTTCGGGCTGCGCATCTCAATGCGCGTATTATCGCGAAACAGACTGACCACGCTCGGGTCAACGGTCATCTCCCCGGTTACGCCGCCGTCAGGTTCAAGGTTAATTTTGGTGAGTTCCCCGACTTCAAGACCCTGATACATCAGCGCGGTTGAGCCCGCCTTGAGACCCTGGCCATCCGGCAAATCCAGCTTAATCAGCACGCCACGCTGGCTGTGGGCGAGATCTTCATACAGGCCAAACTCATCGTCCTGACGTGCCTCGGCTGAGGCATCCGGCGAATCAAAGGCAATGGCGCCATTCACCAGCGCTGCCAGGCTTTCCAGCTCGACTTTTGCACCGCTTAAACTCACATCCGCCTTGACGCCTGAAATGTTCCAGAAACGGCTGCCTTTTTTCACCAGATTAGTAAAGCGCCGTTCGATCAACACGTCGATGGTGACGCCCTGTTTATTGGCGTTAATGGAATAGTCATAGACACGGCCAACAGGAATTTTACGAAAATAGACCAGCGAACCGCTGTTAAGTGAACCCAGGTCCGGGGCATGGAGATGGATCATCAGCTCGCCGTTGTTGAGCCGGTACTTGGGTTGTGTATCGAGGGCGGTAAAATGCTCCTGCGGGTCACCTTTGCCAGGCATCATGCCGATGTAGTTCCCGCCGACCAGGGCGTCCAGCCCAGAGACGCCTGCCAGAGAGGCTTTTGGCGTGACCAGCCAGAACTGGGTATCGCTACGCAGCGCGTCCTTCATGTTAGCTTTGATGCTGGCGCGGACTTCGATTTTTTTGAGGTCTTCGCTCAGGCGAATGTCCTGCACCGTGCCCACTTCCACACCCTGATAGCGCACCGGCGTGCGGCCAACGACAATACCGTCAGCAGACATAAAGTCGATAGTGACGGTATTCCCGCGATCTTCATAACTGTTCCAGACCAGCCAGCCGGCAATCAGTAACGCAATGACGGGCAAAATCCAGAAGGGCGAAATGCGCCGTTTGGTTTTTATACGCGCTTCAGTCGGCGAAGCGGGGGTTTCCTGACTCATGTGCATCCCAAAGTAAGCGGCTGTCCAGCCATTCCACAGCAAGAATAGTCAACATAACCGCTGCGCCGAAGTAAAACGCAGCCGGTCCCATAGTAAAAGCAAGTAACTGATCGCGGTTAATCAATGACATCGTCAATGAAATAACAAACAAATCGAGCATCGACCAACGGCCAATCCATTTAACAATGCGCAATAAAATAATGCGCGAGCGTAGTCCCTGTTCAAACTTAAAGTGAATGCTCAGAAGAAGTGTAAACAGGACAATAACTTTGGTAAATGGCACCAGAATACTGGCGATAAAAACCACGGCGGCAACGGCCACATTGCTGTTGCCAAGGGAGATGATGCCAGAGAGGATCGTATCCTGCTGGCGGGCGCCGTTGACGTAGATAACGGAAATGGGCATCAGGTTGGCCGGAAACAGCAATATGACGGAAGCGATTAGCGCCGCCCAGCTCTTCTGCAGGCTATGGCGACGGCGGTCACGCAGCGGTATATGGCAGCGAGGGCAGCGACCTCGCGGGTCCGGAAAACCAGTAAAATGGCAGCCCAGACAGACGCGTAACTTCTCATCAGGCCGTTTTGCCGGACGCTGAGGGTAAAAGCGCTCCCAGAGTTGCTCAACGTTGAGGTGGATGATCGTCATGATACTGAGCACCACCAGGGCAATAAATGCGATAAGCCCAACGCCGGGGCGCAGGAAGGCGTAATCCTGCACTTTGATTGACGCCACCCCGATCCCCACCAGGTAGATATCCAGCATCACCCATTCTTTGAGTTTTTCCAGCATCAACAGGATGGGGCGAAGATTCATACCCAGAATATTCCCCAGCCACAAATAAGCGATGGCTGCGACCAGGATCAGCGGCGCGCCCACGGAACAAAACAGAACCATCGCCGCAGTAAGGGGATCGCCCTGGGCGACGATTTGCCAGATGCCCTGTAGCAGATCGGCGTCAATCCGTACACCGAGCAAGTACAGATGCAGCAGGGGTTCACTCCAGGCGAAGGGCATCAGCAAGAGCATGGTTAAGGCCATGGCGGCAAGACGCGTTAATGACCAGTCCCGGCCATCACGAATTTTGGCATCGCAGCACGGGCAAAAGGCGCTTTGGTGCGATTTCATGGCCGGCAGTGCAAAAAGCGTATCGCATTGCGGGCATCGCTGATAGTGTGCGCGGGGCAGGGCGTTGCCGATGGCATGAACGGCCATTTTTTTAGCGGGCGCTATCTGTCGGTTTTTGAGGGCCATTGCACATAAATGAATAACTCAGGAATGTATCTATCTTAACTCATGATGGGAACTTCTTGAGCATCAATGCAATTAATGCTTATTTTAATAGGTCAGAGTATTAAGAAAGACGTAAGACTTAAAGTGACGGGAAAATGAACAAAACAGAATTTTACGCGGAACTGAACCGTGACTTTCAGGCATTAATGGCGGGTGAGACCAGTTTTTTAGCCACCCTGGCGAATACCAGCGCATTGTTATTTGAGCGTCTGCATGGGGTGAACTGGGCGGGATTTTATCTGCTGGAGGGAGACACGCTGGTTCTGGGCCCCTTCCAGGGCAAACTGGCCTGTGTACGGATCCCTGTTGGCCGTGGCGTATGTGGAACGGCTGTTGCGCAGAACCGAGTGCAGCGAGTAGAGGACGTGCATCAGTTTGATGGGCATATCGCCTGTGATGCGGCCAGTAATTCGGAAATTGTCCTGCCGATTACGCTGAACAATCAGATTATTGGGGTACTGGATATCGATAGCGTCGAGTTTTCGCGCTTTGCAGTTGAAGATGAACAGGGTTTGTGTGAACTGGTTTCACACCTGCAAAACGTTCTCGAAAACACCGATTATCAAAAATTCTTTACGGTCGTCGCAGGATAATCAACGGATAACGTAGCAATTACTGATAGCGTCATTATAATGACGCCTGTTCATGCCTGCGCTTGTTGGCAACGTCCGTTGTAATCAGGAAATTTCATGGAAAATCAACCTAAGTTGAATAGCAGTAAAGAAGTTATCGCGTTTCTGGCCGAACGTTTTCCTCACTGTTTCAGTGCTGAAGGCGAAGCGCGCCCCCTGAAAATCGGAATTTTTCAGGATTTAGTTGAGCGTGTTGAAGGTGAAATGAGCCTCAGCAAAACTCAGCTTCGTTCAGCCTTACGTCTTTATACATCGAGCTGGCGTTACCTGTACGGTATCAAAGCTGGCGCGATCCGTGTTGATCTCGACGGTAACGCCTGCGGCGCCCTGGATGAGCAACATGTAGAGCACGCTCGCAAACAGCTTGAAGAAGCGAAAGCCCGTGTTCAGGCACAGCGTGCTGAGCAGCAAGCGAAAAAACGTGAAGCTGCTGGTGTCTCTTCTGCCGAAGGCGAAGACGCGCCGCGCCGTGAGCGTAAGCCACGCCCGGTCCCTCGTCGCAAAGAAGGCGGTGAGCAAAAAGCGCGTGCTGATAAACCTGTCGCAAAACCCCAACGTGCACCTAAGGAAGAGCGCCACACGCCAGTTTCAGACTTATCTGTGCTGACCGTGGGTCAAAACCTTAAGGTTAAAGCTGGTAATAATGCGATGGATGCCACCGTTCTGGAAATCACCAAAGATGGCGTTCGCGTACAGCTTACTTCGGGTATGTCGATGATTGTACGCGCAGAACATTTGATGTTCTGAAACGGAGGCCTCGCCTGGCATGAACACTTTGTTTAAGCGCACCGCGTTGGCTGGCCTGTTGTTAATAACAGGCCAGGTGTTCGCAGTAGAAGATATTACGCGTGCTGATCAAATTCCGGTACTGAAGGAAGAGATGCAGCATGCGACGGTGAGCGAGCGTATTACGTCGCGTTTTACGCGTTCCCATTATCGTCAATTCGATCTGGATCAGGCCTTTTCGGCTAAGATTTTCGAAAGGTATTTAAATCTGCTGGATTATAGCCACAATGTGCTGCTGTCCAGCGATGTTGAACAGTTTGCGCAGAAGAAAAACGTGCTGGGCGATGAATTGCGCAGCGGCAAACTGGACGTGTTCTACGATCTTTATAACCTCGCACAGAAACGTCGTTTTGAACGTTATCAGTACGCGCTCAAAGTGCTGGAACGTCCAATGGACTTTACCGGCAATGACACCTTTAACCTTGACCGCAGCAAAGCGCCCTGGCCGAAAGATCAGGCTGAGCTGGATGCGCTGTGGGATAGCAAGGTCAAATACGATCAGTTGAGTCTCAAGCTTACTGATAAGACCGATCAGGAAGTGCGTGACACCCTCACGCGTCGCTACAAATTTGCGATTCGTCGTCTGGCACAGACCAACAGCGAAGATGTGTTCTCGCTGGCGATGACCTCTTTTGCGCGCGAAATCGATCCTCATACCAACTATCTGTCGCCGCGTAACACTGAACAATTCAATACCGAGATGAGTCTCTCTCTGGAAGGAATTGGCGCCGTGCTGCAAATGGATGATGACTATACCGTCATTAATTCAATGGTTGCCGGTGGACCGGCTGCCAGGAGCAAAACCATCAGCGTGGGTGACAGGATCGTAGGCGTCGGGCAAACCGGGCAGAATATGGTCGATGTTATCGGCTGGCGTCTGGATGATGTGGTTGCGCTGATCAAAGGGCCGAAAGGCAGTAAGGTGCGTCTGGAGATTTTACCTGCGGGTAAAGGCACCAAAACGCGCACCATTACGTTGACCCGTGAGCGGATCCGTCTCGAAGACCGTGCGGTAAAAATGTCAGTGAAAACCGTCGGCAAAGAGAAAGTAGGGGTGCTTGATATCCCTGGGTTCTATGTCGGTCTGACCGATGACGTGAAGGTTCAGTTGCAGAAACTGGAAAAACAGAACGTCAGCAGCGTGGTTATCGATCTGCGTACCAACGGCGGTGGGGCACTGACCGAAGCGGTTTCGCTCTCCGGCTTGTTTATTCCGTCCGGTCCGATGGTGCAGGTTCGCGATAACAATGGCAAAGTTCGTGAAGATAGCGATACCGATGGCGTCGTGTATTACAAAGGACCCCTTGTTGTGCTGGTCGATCGTTTCAGCGCTTCCGCGTCGGAAATTTTCGCTGCCGCAATGCAGGATTATGGTCGCGCGCTGATCGTGGGTGAACCCACCTTTGGTAAAGGTACCGTGCAGCAATACCGTTCGCTGAACCGTATTTATGACCAGATGCTGCGTCCGGAATGGCCTGCATTAGGTTCAGTCCAGTACACCATCCAGAAATTCTATCGTGTTAACGGCGGCAGCACGCAGCGCAAAGGTGTTACACCGGACATCATTATGCCAACCGGCACTCAAGAAACCGAAACGGGCGAAAAATTCGAAGACAACGCATTGCCGTGGGACAGCATCAATGCTGCCACCTTTACGAAGTACGGAGATATGAAACCCTTTGGCGCTGAGTTGCTGAAAAAGCATGATGAGCGTATTGCCAAAGATCCTGAGTTCCAGTACATCTTCAAGGATATTGCCCGTTTCAATGCCCTTAAAGATAAGCGCAACCAGGTCTCCCTGAATCTTGTTCAGCGTGAGAAAGAGAATGCGGAAGATGATGCCATTCGTCTGAGCCGTCTCAACGATCGTTTGAAGCGAGAAGGGAAACCGTTGCTGAAAAAACTCGACGATCTACCGAAAGACTACAAAGAGCCGGATCCTTATCTGGATGAAACGGTTCACATTGCGCTTGATCTTGCTGCAATGGACAAAGACACGTCAGCGGCACAACTCGCGCCCGCAAAATAACCCTTCCCAAACAGGCACAAGAAATTGTGCCTGTTTTTTTAACAAACTCATCATGGCGTAAGCATTGTGCTACAAAATGTAAAGTTGTGTCTTTCTGGTCACTTACGGCATCCTGATGCTTGAAAAAAGCGTTATTACCCATACGATGTGGGTAATCGCATAGTGCGTGTTGTTAAACAGAGGTTAAAAGAAAATTATGATGCGAATAGCACTCTTCCTGCTGACTAACCTGGCTGTAATGTTAGTGTTTGGCCTTGTGCTCAGTTTGACGGGTATTCGTTCGAGCAGCGTCCAGGGATTAATGATTATGGCGTTGCTGTTCGGTTTTGGTGGCTCCTTCATTTCGTTACTGATGTCGAAATGGATGGCGCTGAAATCGGTGGGTGGTGAAGTTATTGAGCAGCCACGTAATGAGATGGAACGCTGGCTGATGGACACGGTGGCTAACCAGTCCCGCCAGGCGGGTATTGCTATGCCACAGGTTGCTATCTACCACGCGCCGGATATCAACGCCTTTGCCACCGGCGCTCGCCGCGATGCATCGCTGGTAGCTGTCAGTTCCGGACTGCTACAAAACATGAGTCGTGATGAAGCTGAAGCGGTTATCGCGCATGAAATCAGCCACATCGCAAATGGCGATATGGTCACCATGACCCTGATTCAGGGGGTGGTTAATACCTTCGTTATCTTTATTTCGCGTATTCTGGCGCAAATCGCCGCAGGTTTTATGGGCGGTAACCGGGATGAAGGTGAAGAGAGTAACGGCAACCCCATGATCTATTTTGTCGTCTCTATGGTACTTGAACTGCTGTTTGGTATTCTTGCCAGCATCATCACGATGTGGTTCTCGCGTCACCGCGAATTCCACGCTGACGCCGGCTCAGCGAAGCTGGTGGGTCGTGAGAAGATGATTGCCGCACTTCAGCGCCTGAAAACCAGCTATGAGCCGCAGGAAGCCAGCACCATGATGGCGTTTTGCATCAACGGCAAATCGAAATCCCTGAGTGAGCTGTTTATGAGTCACCCGCCGCTGGACAAACGTATTGAAGCACTGCGTAGTGGCGCCTACCTGAAGTAAGCCGCCAGTAAAGTAAAAAAGCGCGTCACTGACGCGCTTCAGATTGCTGACGAACCCCATGTTTTTCGTGGGGTTTTGTTTTTGTAGCGACCGCAGGTCGCGATCGCGATATTTTCCTGTCTTTCTGCCCCGGCTTT
>NZ_CBFFRJ010000091.1:0-20232 GCF_965644225.1 Phytobacter sp. V91
TACAGCTCAGCTAAGGTAAGGCTAATACAGATAAGGACTCCACTGAACCCCACCGATTAAATCGCACCTTCCTTAACGGGCGTAATGAAATGGCCAGCCTCGGCGCCGCGCTGAATAATATGTCCTCAGAGCTGGCAGAAAGTTACGCCGGGCTGGAACAAAGGGTGAAGGAGAAAACCGCCGGGCTGGAACAAAAAAATGAGATCCTCTCTTTCTTATGGCAGGCCAACCACCGCCTGCATTCGCGCATTCCGCTCTGTGAACGCCTGTCGCCGGTGCTCAACGGCTTACAAAATCTCACTCTGCTGCACGATCTGGAGCTGCGCGTATACGATATGGAAGACGAAGAACATCACCAGGAGTTTACCTGCCAGTCAAATGCCAGTTGCGATGACAGAGGCTGCCACCTCTGCCCACGCGGTGCACTGCCCTCGCCCGACGGCGCCGCCACCCTGAAATGGCGCCTGGCGGACACCCGAACCCAGTACGGACTGCTGCTTGCTAAGCTGCCGCCGGGTAAACACCTAAGCCACGATCAGCAGCAACTCGTGGACACTCTTGTTGAACAACTGACGGCCACTCTGGCGCTGGACAGGCATCAGGAGCGCCAGCAGCAGTTGATGGTGATGGAAGAACGGGCCACCATCGCCCGGGAGCTGCATGACTCCATCGCCCAGTCTCTCTCATGTATGAAAATGCAGGTCAGCTGTTTACAAATGCAGGGACAGACGCTGCCGCAGAACAGCCAGCAGCTTCTTGGGCAGATCCGTAGCGAACTCAATAGCACCTGGGCGCAGCTGCGCGAACTGCTGACCACCTTCCGCCTGCAGTTAAGCGAACCCGGCCTGCGGCCTGCGCTGGAATCAAGCTGCGGCGAGTACAGCGCTCACTTTGGTTTTCAGGTCAGACTTGATTATCAGCTCCCTGCCCGCCTCATCCCCTCTCATCAGGCAATTCATCTGTTGCAAATTGCCAGGGAAGCCCTGAGCAATTCACTCAAACATGCCGCTGCCAGCGAGGTGACTGTCGCCGTGACACAGCAGGAAAAACAGGTCATATTGCGTATCAGCGACAATGGGTGCGGGGTGCCGGAAAATGCGGAAAGAACCAACCATTATGGATTAATCATTATGCGCGACCGTGCGCAAAGTTTGCGTGGCGATTGTCAGGTGCGGCGGAGAAGCTCCGGCGGGACTGACGTCATTGTCACCTTTGTTCCCGAAAACCTTCTCTCATCCCAGCAAGGAGATAATAATGACTCACCAGGAACCGGCCACCATTCTGTTGATTGACGATCACCCGATGCTGCGTACTGGCGTAAAACAACTGATCAGTATGTCGCCTGAAATCACCGTGGTTGGCGAAGCCAGTAATGGCGAGCAGGGCATTGAGCTGGCGGAAGCCCTCGATCCTGATTTAATCCTCCTGGATCTCAATATGCCGGGCATGAACGGTCTGGAAACCCTCGACAAGCTGCGCGAGAAATCGCTCTCTGGTCGGATAGTGGTCTTTACCGTCTCCAACCATGAAGAAGATGTGGTCACGGCCCTTAAACGCGGCGCCGACGGCTATTTGCTGAAAGATATGGAGCCGGAGGATTTACTCAAATCCCTGCAACAAGCCGCCGCCGGCGAAATGGTGCTCAGCGAAGCGCTGACGCCAGTGCTGGCCGCCAGCCTGCGTGCGAATCGCACGGCGTCCGACCGCGATATCAGCCAGTTGACTCCCCGTGAGCGCGATATTCTCAAACTGATTGCCCAGGGATTGCCGAACAAAATGATCGCCCGGCGGCTGGACATCACCGAAAGTACGGTGAAGGTGCATGTTAAACATATGCTGAAAAAAATGCGCCTCAAGTCCCGTGTTGAAGCGGCGGTGTGGGTCCATCAGGATCGGGTTTTTTAAGGCAAATCCCCGCTAATTCCCCATTGCGAAGAGGATTGCGGCATCAATACCAGCGGAGCACTCAGCGTCAGGACAATCTCATTCGAGGCCACACGCTGGCCTTTTCCATCTTCGGCAATAACCGACAGACGCCACTGATTTTCCGCCCCTTCGCGGCTATCCCAGCGTGGCATGATAATCGTCCAGCCGTCATTATTTCGCGGGTCGGCAGGCGGCGTCAGGCTCAGGGCCTGAGTATCGCCCTGCCAGCGTAAGTCACGTACCCCATGCGTACTGTTGATTTGCAGTTTCAGGGCCACGGTTTCACCCGGCTGGAGATCCCATGGCGGGGTGGCCAGATAAACCGACAGGGTTTTACGCTGACGATACTCCAGCACCGGCGCACTGTTGCGCACCGGGTTGTCATAGCGATTGCCGCGCAGTGAGCTGCTCTGCGTCAGCTCAGCGGCGGAGAGTTGTTTCCATAAAGGGACGCCAAACTGGTAATTCAGCTTCAGGCCAAGATCGTTCTGACTGACCCCGCTCTCGCCCTGCTTGTGGTGCGCTGAGACGGTAACCAGCGGCACCGGCGTGTAGCTGACGCCCACTTTCACCGCCACCGGGTTGTGATAGCCCGTATCGGTATCAAAGAGGGAGACGTTATCCCCGAAGTATTGCTCTACGCTCAGACTGGTATTGAGCTGCTGCCAGAAGGGTAAATTGGCCTGTGCGGTAATGTCATACCCGCGCGCCATCCGCTGTTGCATCGTGGCGCTGCGATAATCCCAGCGGTTCAGCGGCTGATAGTAGTTGGCGGAAAATTGCAGCGATTCGCCCCATATCTCGGCCCCCAGCCCGGTGCGGGCCAGATTTTCATCCAGCAAATTGTCGTAGAAGGTGTTGTAGCCAATGCGCCAGTTTCCCGCATTCCAGCGCTGGCCCACCCCGAAGTTTCCCACCAACCCGGCCTCCTGCTGCGTCACCCCAATCTGGCTCCAGCTCAGGTAACGGTTGGTATCCTGCAATGGCACAAACCAGTCGCCATGGCTGCCGGTAAAGCCGCCATCGTCGTCCACCTTAAAGTCGATAGTCGCTTTACCCCATGGCGAGAGCAACGCGGCAACCTGCTGGTTTACCTCATCGCTGAGCACATCCCGCGCCCGACCTAAGGCAAAAAGTCGCGCCTGTTCGCCGGTCGTCAGCCCGTTATCCGTCATGCTGGCTTCGCCAAAGGCTTTTGCCATTTCGGCCAGACGTTTTTCGTCCGCGCCTGTCTCCGGCGCCATACCCAGATCCGGCAAGTTATCGCCATCATTGTCGAAGGGATTTTGCGCCTGCCGCAGATAGTCCTGTGAGACAGCGCCAGCACTTCCTGCCAGCGGCAAGAACAGGACAAAGGGGATAAGAGACGAGAAAAGACAACGCATCACGACGGGTCAGACGAGCTCCGGGGATTAACTTTATACCAGCACACAGCCTGGCATTTTACGTCGACAATTGCAGCCTCGGGGTGTAATTCCGGAAAATCCTTAATCCTCTGGCCTCATTGCAACTACAGTTAATGCAGCAAACCAACGAGGACAATGGATGAAACAGAAACTGAAATGGGCCTTATGCTGCGCGCTTATCGCTTATGGCCCGGCCGTCGGCGCCAGCGCAACCTTCCAGTTACAATCCCCCGCTTTTGCCGATAACGCATTGATGGAGAGAAAATTTGCCGGCAACGCCAGCAATAATCCGAACTGCACCGGCGAGAATATTTCGCCCGCGCTTTCGTGGAGCAACGCCCCGGCAGAGGTGAAAAGCTATGCTCTGGTGGTGCATGACCCTGAAGGAGCAAAAGGGCTTGGGGTCACGCATCTGGTGGCCTATAACATCCCGGCTGACAGCAGCGGATTTGCGCAAAACGACCTGCGGGACGGCAAAGGCTCACCGGGGGCAAAAATACGCCAGGCAATTTCCGCTGGCACGGCCCCTGCCCGCCGCCGGGCAGCGGCGAACATCATTATACCTTCACCCTGATTGCGACCAGTCTCGCCCCGGATTTACCGCAAGGATTGACCCGTGAACAGCTCTTCAGCCACCTGAAAGGCCACACCCTGGCCGCCGCCGGTTTAATTGGTCGTTTCGGTCAGTAGCGCTTTTAATTCGGGCAGACAGGAGCCGCAGTTGGTCCCGCAGCGCAGTGTTTTGCCCAATGCTGCGGGCGTGGAACATCCGCCTGCAATCGCCGCGCGGATGGTGTTTTCTCCCACGCTAAAGCAGCTACAGATCGTGCGCCCGGGCGAAGGCGTATCGGCGGCCGCTTTGCCTGCCAGCAGCGCGTGGCGCTTTTGTGGGGTCTGGGGTGAATCAGCAAAGGCGGCGGTGATGGTCTGATGCGATACCGCAGGCAAGTGCTCGCCCCCCCAGAAGCCCAGCATCAATGTCTCATCCTGCCAGGCCAGCAGAGTGAACACCCGTCCAGCCCGCAACTGTTGCACCTGCCAGCCGCGCGCCCTGCACTGCCTCATCAGCCACTGGAGGATATCCCCATCCCCCGCAAGCGTCAGATGGGTTAATACGCCAGCGGCTTTTCGCGTCCAGTGGAAAGCGGGCGACGGTGAGAGCGCCTCCCGGCTGTAGAGTTCTCCCTGCCAGGCGGGCTGCCAGCGCGCGATACGTACCGCCGTTTGTTTGCTTTCAGGCTGCCCGGAGTGCGGACAGCAATTGCTGCCGATCAGCGCATTGACCTTTCCCTGGCGGGAAAAACAGTGGTTCCAGTGCATGGGAGAAAACAGCACGCCTGGCCGTTGCCCATGATGCACCTTCGCCCGCGCCACTATCACTCCGCGTATTGAGCTTACGCGCACCAGACACCCTTCGGTAATCGCATAGCGCTGCGCGTCGCCAGGCGCGATCTCCACAAAAGGCTCAGCGATGTGCTGCATCAGTTTTTCCACATTGCCGGTGCGGGTCATGGTGTGCCATTGGTCGCGAATACGCCCGGTGTTCAACAGCAGCGGGTAATACGCGCTTACCTGCGCCAGGGTGGCAGCAGGCCGCACCGGGACCATTCGCAGTTTGCCCGAAGGCCGCCAGCCGGTATGCAAATCCAGCGTTTTCATTGGCCATTGCACTGGCTCAAGCGCATCCCACGCGTCACGGCTGAGGGTCGCCAGCGGACTGATATCAAAGGCGCGTAAGCCGTCATTTTCATACCCCGAGAGCGCCGCGTGTTCCGAGAACACCTCGTGGGCGTGCTGCCAGCCGAAGGCTTCGCCATATCCCAGCTGCGCCGCTACGCTGGCGATTATCCACCAGTCGGCTTTCGCCTCGCCCGGCGGGGGCAAAAATGACCGCTGGCGGGAGATACGTCGTTCGGAGTTGGTCACGGTGCCGTTTTTCTCCCCCCACGCCAGCGCAGGGAAGCGGATATGCGCATAGCGGCTGGTGTCAGTCCGGGCGGCAACTTCCGAGACAATCACCAGCGGGCATTTGGCCAGCGCCGTGCACACGGCATGACTGTCGGGCAACGATACCGCCGGGTTAGTGCCCATAATCCACACGGCTTTTACTTCGCCTCGTCCGATAGCCTCAAACAGATCCACCGCCATCAGACCCGGCGTTTGCGCCAGCCGTTCGGTACCCCAGAAGCGTGCCAGACGCGCCAGGTCGTCGGGCGCAAAATTCATGTGCGCCGCCAGTTGATTCGCCAGCCCCCCAACCTCGCGCCCCCCCATCGCATTGGGCTGCCCGGTCAACGAAAACGGCCCGCAGCCTGCGCGGGCGAATTTACCGCTCGCCAGGTGCACGTTGATAATGGCATTGCATTTATCGCTGCCGCTGGCGGACTGATTAATGCCCATCGTATAGAGCGTAATGGCGCGCGGCGCGTGGAGAAACAGGCTGTAAAAGGTGCTCAGGATCTCAGGCGGTAAGTCGCAGAATGCCGCCACTTTATCGGTTGTCCACTCCCGGGCAACCGCCAGCGCCCCGGCGGCATCATCAAAGTCAGTCAACCGCTTTGCGTTGGCCGCAATGGCGTTAAGTAACCCGACAAACAGCCCCGCATCGCTCCCCGGCGCCAGTGGCAGATGCAGATCGGCAATGTCGCAGGTGGCGGTCACCCGGGGGTCAATCACCACTACCTTCATCGCCGTGTTGTCCCGCTTTGCCTGCACAATACGCTGGTACAACACCGGGTGAGTCCATGCGGCATTCGAGCCTACCAGGATCAGCAGATCCGTGTTTTCCACATCCTCGTAGCTGCACGGCACAACATCCTCGCCGAACGCCCGCTTGTAGCCCGTCACGGCGGAAGACATGCACAGCCGGGAATTGGTGTCGATGTTGGCGGCCCCAATAAAGCCTTTCATCAACTTATTGGCGGCGTAATAGTCTTCGGTCAGCAGCTGCCCCGAGGCGTAAAACGCCACCGCCTGCGGGCCATGTTGCGCAATGATCGCCTTCAGCCGATCCCCCGTCGCCGCCAGCGCTTCATCCCAGCTCACCCGTCGGTTGTCGAGTTCCGGCCACAGCAGTCGGTCGCCGGTTCCGGTGATCTCGCCAAGCGCAGAGCCTTTGACGCACAGCCGACCAAAGTTTGCCGGGTGCAGTGCGTCGCCTTTCACACTCACGCCCGTTTCGCTGACCTGGGCAACCACGCCGCAGCCAACGCCGCAGTAAGGGCAAGTGGTCCGGGTTTCACTCATGAAGCCTCCGCTCGTATCAGTAACGCCTGATTAGCCACCCATACTTCACCCCCCTCCACTTTTACCGGCCAGGCGCGCACCGCCGGTTCGCCGTTGTCCATACTGCAGCCATCACGCAGACGAATGCGCTGTTTATAGAGCGGTGAAATGACCATAGGTTCGCCGTTGCTGTCGCCAAGCAGACCGCGGGAGAGCACCCAGGCCTGGCTGCCCGGTTCGCGGTTATCCAGCGCGTAAACCGTCTCTCCCAGGCGGAACAGGGCAATTTGCCGCTCACCGAGACGCGCGCCAATCCCCGCCTGCTCCGGGATCTCCTCCAGCCGACAAATCGCCTGCCAGGGGCGGGTTGATACAGCCCCTTCCTGCCAGTCGGCTTTTCCTGCCAGCTGCGGCTGCTCGCGCACGGTTTCCCGCTGTACCGCTTCGTCAGGTGTATTGCTGTTAACAAAGGAACGGAAAAGCGCAATGCGCTCGGGATCGTTCAGGGTGGTCTGCCATTCACACTGGTAACTGTCCACGACCCGCGCCATCTCCTCTTCCAGCTCGCGGCCTATCTGCAAGCTGTCGTTAAGGATCACCTCCCGCAGGTAGTCGATTCCCCCTTCGAGGTTATCGAGCCAGGTACTGGTACGTTGCAGGCGGTCGGCGGTGCGGATATAGAACATCAAAAAACGGTCGACGGTGCGAATGAGCGTCGCTTCATCGAGATCGCTGGCAAACAGATCCGCATGACGCGGTTTCATGCCGCCGTTACCGCAAACGTAGAGATTCCAGCCTTTGTCGGTAGCAATCACGCCGACGTCTTTCCCCTGGGCCTCGGCACACTCTCGCGTACAGCCCGAGACCGCCATTTTGATCTTGTGCGGCGCGCGCAGCCCTTTGTAGCGGTGCTCGAGGGTGACCGCCAGTCCGGTGGAATTCTGCACGCCGTAGCGACACAAGGTCGACCCGACGCAGGATTTCACCGTGCGCAGCGATTTACCGTAGGCGTGCCCGGTCTCAAATCCGGCCGCCACCAGTTCAGACCAGATAGCAGGCAGTTCTTCAAGACGCGCGCCAAACAGATCGATACGCTGACCGCCGGTCACTTTGCTGTAGAGCTGATAGCGTTTGGCAATCTGGCCGATGGCGATCAGCCCGTCCGGCGTCACCTCGCCGGCAGGCATGCGCGGCACAATGGAGTAGGTGCCGTCTTTCTGGATGTTGGCGAAATAGCGGTCGTTGGTGTCCTGTAGCGGCAGATGGGCCGGTTTGAGCAGATATTCATTCCAGCAGGAGGCCAGAATAGATCCCACCAGCGGCTTACAGACCTCGCAACCCTGGCCGCGGCCATAGCGGCTGAGCAACTGGCCAAAGGTGCGGATGTGGTTCACGCGCACCAGATGGTGCAGCTCCTGGCGCGAATACGGGAAGTGCTCGCAGACATCTTTTTTGACCTCCACGCCCTGCTGCGCCAGTTGGTACTCCATCACCTGTTTTACCAGGGCGCTACAGCCGCCGCAGCCGGTCGCCGCTTTGGTGCAGCTCTTGATGGCCCCCATGTCAGTTGCGCCGTTACTGACTGCCAGACAGATATCGCCTTTGGTGACGTTATGACACGAGCACAGCTGCGCACTTTCCGGTAGCGCCGCCACCCCCAGCGCTTTCGGGGCGCTCCCTGCCAGTGCTGGCAGAATAAGGCTTTCCGGCTGAGCAGGCAGCGCCATATCATTAAGCATCATCTGTAGCAGCGTGGCGTATTCACTGGCGTCCCCCACCAGCACGCCGCCAAGCAGCCGTTTGCCATCCTCGCTGACCACAATTTTTTTGTAGATTTGCGCCGGTCCATCGGTCCACTGGTAACTCAGGCTGCCCGCGGTGCGCCCGTGAGCATCGCCAAATGACGCCACGTCGACCCCCAGCAGCTTCAGTTTGGTGCTCATGTCCGCGCCGCTGAACTGTACGTCCTCGCCGTCAAGACAGGCAGCGGCCACCCGCGCCATCTGGTAACCCGGGGCCACGAGACCGTAAACCTTGCCGTCCCATACCGCACATTCGCCAATGGCGAAGATGTCAGTGTCTGAGGTGCGACACTGTCCGTCAATCTGGATCCCGCCCCGTTCGCCAGTCTGTAATCCGCTGCCGCGCGCCAGCATATCCTGCGGGCGGATCCCGGCGGAGAAGACCACCATATCGGTCTCCAGGCTTTCACCGTCGGCAAAATGCAGTATCAGACTCTCAGCTGACGTGACAATGTCACGCGTGGATTTACTGGTATGCACCTGCACGCCCAGCGCGTTTATCTTCTGGCGCAGCATTTTGCCGCCCTGTTCATCCAGTTGTACCGCCATCAGTGACGGCGCAAACTCCAATACGTGGGTTTCCAGCCCCAGTTGTTTGAGGGCGTTCGCCGCTTCCAGCCCCAGCAGGCCGCCGCCGATAACCACGCCACGGGTGGCATTTTTGGCCCGGCTGGCAATCTTATCGAGGTCGTCCAGGGTGCGATACACGAAGCAACCTTCGCCGTCGTGACCCGGCACCGGCGGCACAAACGGATACGATCCGGTCGCCAGCACTAACTTATCCCAGTGAGTTTCATGGCCTTTGGCATCACGTACCACCTTCAGATCCCGGTCAATCTCCATCACCTGGCGGGAGAGATGGAGTTCGATACCATGCTGCGCAAAAAAGTCCTTCTGCGCCATGGAGAGCGACTGCGCGCTACGTCCGGCAAAGTACTCCGAAAGATGAACTCGGTCGTAGGCGGCATACTGCTCCTCGCCAAAGACCACAATCTGATACTTCTGGTGCAGATCACGGCTGACACATTGCTCAAGAAAATGGTGGCCGACCATGCCATGCCCGACCACCACCAGCGTAGGTTTTGTCATCATTGGAATTCCTCCAGCCTCTGGCTGCGCGGTAAAACTGTCAAAAAGCCAGTCGGCCTGGGGCGTCTCTGGCGAGTTAAGTCGTTCGGTAAGTGCGGCGGCGCTGGCGCAATCGCCCATCAGCAGCACTCCTGCCAGCTGTCCGTTGCGTATCAGTAAGCGGCGGTAGTGGCCGCTCAACGGGTCGAAGGTGGTCCAGACCTCATCATCAGATGTGGCCTGTACCCGGCCTGCGCTAAAGAGATCGATGCCGGTGACCTTCAGTCGCGTACCGCTGTCCTGCCAGGCAAAATCGGCGTCTGCTTTCCCCAACAGGCGTGCCGCCAGCACCTGCGCCTGCTGTAAACAGGGCTCAACCAGCCCCCAGGTTTGCCCATCGATTTCGCAGCATTCGCCGATAGCGCTCACGCCGCCCACCGCCGTGCGCATTTGGCCGTCCACCACGATGCCACGCGCGCAGGGAATGCCGCAGGCTTCGGCCAGAGCAATCGCCGGACGTACCCCGGTTGCCATCACCACCCGAGTCGCAGGAACGCGCTGCCCGTTGGTAAGGGTGACGCTGGATGTGCTGATTTCGCTGATGCCTGCGCCGGCTTTGCAGGCAATACCACGAACGTTAAGCTGTTCTGCCAGCAAAGCCCCAGCTTCGGCATCAAGCTGCTGCTCCATAAGCCACGCTGAACGGTTTACTAACGTGACACTGTCACCCTCTCGTTGCAGCGCGGCAGCAGCTTCCACGCCCAGCACGCCGCCGCCCAGCACCACGACCGGCCCTCTTTGCGCCAGAATCGCAGCCACGTCATCCTGGGTACGAAAGGTCTTCACATGCGGCAAATCGTGCCCCGGCAGCGAGGGAACAACAGGCACCGAACCGGTGGCGAATACCAGTTCATCCCAGCCCAGCAGACGGCGGTTGGTTCTGAGCTGGCGCGCGGTGAGATCCACGTCGTTGACCCGTTCGCCGCGCAGCACCCTGATATTGCGTTCGGCGTACCACTGCGCGTCGTGGAGCAGGATGTCGGCAAAGGCTTTCTCGCCGCTCAGCACCGGGGAGAGCTGAATGCGGTTATAGGCGTGCGTCGGCTCGTCGCCGATAAGCGTAATGGCGAAGCGATCGTTGCAGGACGCGGTGAGCGTCTCAACAAGGCGGTTTGCCGCCATGCCGTTACCGATAATGACCAGTCGCGTCGTCATCTTTGCGCCTCAGGCCGCTTTCGGCTGTTTTTCATAGAGGAAATGCAGGATCTGCTGGCGCAGATGATGGTAGCGGCTGTCGTCCGCCAGCTGGACCCGGTTGCGCGGGCGCGGCAGCGTGACGTCGACAATATCGCCCACCGTCGCCGCCGGTCCGTTGGTCATCATCAGCACCCGGTAGGAGAGCAGCACCGCTTCATCGACATCATGAGTGATCAGCACGATGGTGGTATTGAGTGACTGCTGAATGCGCATCACCGTGTCCTGGAGATGGGCGCGGGTCAGCGCATCCAGCGCGCCAAAAGGCTCATCCATCAGCAGTACTTTGGGCTTCATCGCCAGCGCACGGGCGATGCCCACACGCTGCTTCATGCCGCCGGAGATTTCGCCAGGCCTTTTGTGCCGCGCATGTCCCATCTGCACGCGTTCCAGATTGTGCTCAATCCACTCCCGGCGCTCGGCTTTGCTCATGGTGCGACAAAACACCTGGTCCACCGCCAGCGCAACATTGTCAAAGCAGGTCAGCCACGGCAGCAGGGAGTGGTTCTGGAACACTACTGCACGTTCCGGACCTGGCCCGGCGATTTCCCGGTTATCACACAGCAGCCCGCCTTCAGTGGGCAGCGTTAATCCGGCGATCAAATTCAGTAAGGTGGATTTACCGCAGCCGGAGTGACCAATCAGGCTCAGGGTTTCCCCTTCATGGATATCAAAGGAGACATTTTGCAGCGCCACAAAGTCGCCGCCAGCGGTAGAAAAACGCTGGCTCACCGCCTGTACCTGAATTAAGGGTTTCATGCTCATGATTATTTCTCCTGCCAGCTAAAGCGACGCGCCACCAGCATCAGCCCTTGCTCAAGCAGCAGGCCGACGACGCCGATAATGACGATGGCTATCAGAATGTTTTCCACGTTGAGGTTGTTCCATTCGTTCCAAATCCAGAAGCCGATCCCCAGCCCGCCGGTGAGCATTTCGGCGGCGACGATCACCAGCCAGGCAATGCCGATCGACAAACGCACGCCGGTCAGTACCGCCGGTAATACCGCCGGAAAGAGAATGCGGCGCATCACTGTCCACTCGGAGAGTTGCAGCACGCGCGCCACGTTGAGGTAGTCCTGCGGAATGCGCCTCACACCTTCGGCGGTGTTAATCACCATCGGCCAGATGGAGCAGATAAAAATGGTCCAGCTTGAGGCAGGCTCCGCTTTCTGGAACAGCAGCAGACCTATAGGTAGCCATGCGAGCGGGCTGACCGGGCGCAGCAGCGCAATCAGCGGGTTAAACATGCGGGCAAAAAAGACAAAGCGGCCAATCAAAAAGCCCAAAGGGATCCCCACCAGCGCCGCCAGCCCAAAGCCGATCCCCACTCGCTGCAACGAGGCCAGTACGTTCCAGCCGATCCCCATGTCATTGGGGCCATCACGGTAGAACGGATCGCGAACAGGGTCATAGCCGAGTCCAGGGTACTGAGCGGCGTCGGGAACCCTTTGCTGTTAATGGCGGCCAGTTGCCAGGCGACCAGCAGCAGCCCCAGTCCCAACAGACCAGGTAAAATACGTTCCGCTACAGCGCGGGCTTTTCTCGACCAGCCCGGCGTAGTGCGGCGCACCTGCACGGTCGGCATTACGAATACCCCGGCGGCGGCGGGCGTCGTGTCGACGCGCTGGACTTTGTGTGCATGTTTCATCTCAGACCCCTGTACGTTGAATGGCAAAACCTGTGGCGTACTGTTCCGGTGCTTCACCGGTCCAGCGTGTGCCGTCCATTAGCGTGCTGGTACGCAGGCTGCTGGTCGGTATACTGATGCCGCCGATGGCCGTCGCAGCGTCTTTCCAGACGTCGAGACGGTTGATGCGGCTGGCGATGGCGGCATAATCCGGCGCCGATTTCAGCAGTCCCCAGCGGCGGAACTGGGTTAAGAACCACATGCCATCGGAAAGCCACGGATAGTTGACCTGCCCCTCGTTGAAGAAGCGGATGGCGTGGGCATCCTGCCAGCGCTGGCCCGCGCCATTGTCGTATTCGCCGAGCATCCGCCCGGTGAGATACTGTTCTTTGGTGTTAAGCCAGGCGCGACGAGAAAGAATGCGTGCGGTTTCGCGGCGGTTCTCCGCTGACGCATCAATCCAGCGCGCCGCTTCCATCACCGCGCACACCAGCGCGCGGGCGGTGTTGGGGTTTTGCCCGACCCAGCTACTGCGGGTACCGAGGATCTTCTCCGGATGATCCGGCCAGATGGACTGACTGGTGGCTGCCGTAAAACCGATGCGGTCGTTGATGGCGCGCGCGTTCCAGGGTTCGCCGACGCAAAAGCCGACCATGTTGCCGATACGCATGTTCATCACCATCTGCGGCGGCGGTACGACCACGGTGCGTATATCGGTAAAGGGGTTGATCCCCCCGCTCGCCAGCCAGTAATAGAGCCACATGGCGTGAGTGCCCGTGGGGAAGGTATGAGCGAAGGTGTAAGTGCCCGGTTCGCTTTGCGCCACCTGCTTTTTCAGACTCTCAACATTGCTGACGCCTTTCTCCAGCAGGTCGCGGGAAAGAGTGATCCCCTGCCCGTTCTGGTTGAGCGTCATCAGGTTGGCCATCGACTGCGGTTTACCGGCAATGCCCAATTCCAGACCGTACAGCAGGCCATAAAGTATGTGGGCCGCGTCCAGTTCGCCGGAGACCAGTTTGTCGCGCACGGCGGCCCAACTGGCCTCTTTGGTCGGAATGAGCGTAATGCCATATTTTTTATCGAAGCCTTTCAGTGAGGCGATAACCAGCGGAGCGCAGTCGGTCAGGGGAATAAAGCCGACCCGCACCGTCGTCTGTTCAGGTTTGTCTGAACCGGACGCCCAGGCAGACTGCATCAGCCCCGGCAGCAGCATGGCGCCGCCCAGCGCCGCGCCAGCCTGGAGAAAACGTCGTCGTGATAATGAAACGGTTAAATCACCCATATACACTCCCAAAGCAAAAAAAAAGCGCCCGCTGATGCTTTCGCACCAGAGGACGCCTTTATCCGTGAAGTCGGTCAACCGCCGTTGGTTACCCGCTTCCGTTGTCTGAATCTCACGATGGTTAATGCAACGGTTGTGCCAGAATGATTGCCACGCTTTTCGCCGCGTTAACGCCTGTTTGCGCCGGTTTTCGCACGGTACTTGTGCAGTAAATGCCCATCAACCGTGCAACTACTCCTTTGGTGTTACTGCCCATAACGCACGGACGGTGAGCAGCGCGCGGGCGATTTCGACCATCCGCTGATTTTTATCCATCGCCATTTTGCGCAGGCACTGCCAGGCCTGTTCTTCGCTCATGTTCTGGTGATTCATCAGCACGCTTTTGGCTTTATCGATCACCTTGCGCTCTTCGAGCGTATCTTTCAGGGAGGCCAGTTGCTGGCTGAGCTGTTCAATTTCCTGCGCCTGCTGCCGGACCAGCGGCAACAGCGTTTTGTCCTGACAGATGAGGGATGTCTCAGCGGTTGTTAGCTGCGTATGCAGCGCAATGACGTCATCATCTTCACTGAGCAAACGGTCTGTCTCCCGGTTGAGGGCATTAATGAGCGTCTCTTCGAGCGTGCGCAGAAACTCGAGACGCTGGGTTTGCAGGGAGAACCAGCGCAGCGCGTTATCGCCGTTATCTGTCGGCGGCGTGCGCGTGCAGGCCAGACGGCGCATCTGCTCGATTTCCAGCCCCGCCCCGCACTCTTTGCCAAACAGCAACGCCGGGGAAGGATCTGAGAGCGACAGGAAGGTATCGAAACACGACTGCTGCCCGTCGATCCTGTCGACCAGCGCCTGACGCTGCCCGTCGCTAAATCGCCCCTGGGTAAACCCCATCGCCCCCAGCGCACGCTCCTGCCCCACTAGCTCTTTTCCCTGCATAAAGCTGTAGAGCGCCACAAGTCGGGCGGCAATGGCCGGGTCGTCGATGCTGTCATTAAGTTGAGGGATGATATTCAGCAGATGACTGATGGCACGGCTGAACTGCGCCATCGCCTGTTCCGCCTCAATTTCACGCTCTCTTATTTGCTTTCTGAGTACAGGAAGTTGCTCCAGCCCCGCAACAGCGGCGGCAATTCGGTGGCATAATGCGCTGCTGTTCAGAGGCTTAAGCCCGTCGAGCACCGGCATCAGCGCAGCGATTTGTTCGTCTGCCAGCGCGCTGCTGGCGCGGCATTCAAGCGCGTACAACCGCCCGCTGGAACAGAGCCAGATGTTTGACGCACCCCGCTCGCACTGTAGCATGTGGGTCAGATGGCTGATTCTCCCGGCCAGTACGCCAAGTTGGGCAAGCTGGCGAAGTTGATTTTTCTGGATTTGACGCGCGTAGCGAAACCAGTCTCTGGCGTCGGCCCGTTCATTCATGCTGGCTCTCCGTTTCATTCTGTTAACGGATGAGAAGCAATAACCATGCCCCTCGAAGGAGTGAAAATGCAAAAGATTGTGATAATCGCCAACGGCGCTGCCTACGGTAGCGAATCTTTATTTAACAGCCTGCGCCTGGCCATTGCCCTGCGTGAGCAGCAAAGCGCGCCGGAACTGCGCCTGTTTTTGATGTCCGATGCGGTAACCGCCGGGCTGCGTGGGCAGAAACCTGCCGAGGGGTATAACATTGGGCAGATGCTGGAGATCCTGACGGCTCAGCGCGTTGCAGTGAAGTTATGCAAGACCTGTACGGACGGACGCGGCATTACCAGCCTGCCGTTAATTGAAGGGGTTGAAATTGGGACGCTGGTCGAGCTGGCGCAGTGGACGCTGGCGGCTGATAAAGTGCTGACCTTTTAATAACGGCAATTCTTTAATACTTTTTTCTTATGGATGCCCTGATGGCATCAAGTTTGCCTGCTGAGTTGCCGATAGGCATTAAAGACAACACAGCAGGTACTATAAATATGTTCAGATCGATTCGCGCTCGTATCATTACAGCGACAGCGGGCTGTTTAGCCGTAGCGCTGCTTCTTAATACCGTGATTAATTATCAGGTAACCAGCCAGCACAACCAGGACTCTCAGCAAAGCATTCTTAACAGCACCAGCGGCAGCCACAGTCTCGCCATCAGCGACTGGGTCAACAGCAAAATGACTGCCATCTCCTCCCTTCAGAAAGTTGCATTAACCGATGATCCGGTTCAGGTCTTTACCCAGGTCGCTGAGGCTGGCGGTTTTATTAACGTCTATGTCGGCTATGCCAGCAAAACAGCGAAATTCTCCAACCCGGATGGCGTTCCGGCCGATTATGATCCCACCATTCGCCCCTGGTATCAGCAGGCGCTGAAAGCCGATGGCCCGATAGTCACCGCGCCTTATGTCGATGCCGGCAGTGGAAAACTGGTGGTGACCTTCGCCGTACCGGTGAAAGAAAATGGCACCCTGAAAGCTGTCGTCTCCGGTGACGTATCCATGGACAGCGTAGTAGCTAACGTTCACGGCATCAACCCGACGCCAAACAGCAGCGGGCTGCTTCTCGACAGCGAAGGCACAATTATCGCCGCCAACGATGGCAAACTGACCCTCAAACCCGTTGCCGATGCGATTAACGGTGTTCCGCTGGCTGATTTACTCTCCGGTAAATCGGTACACGGCACCTTCCTCGGGGCGGATAAGGAGTTTCTCGCCAGCAAAGTGAAAGGGACAAACTGGCAACTGGTGGTCGCTCTGGACAGTGCTGACTCCACCTCCGGCCTGCGGGCACAGCTGAAAGCTTCCGCCATTTCGCTGATTGTGCTGGTCCTGATTGCCGGGGCATTGATGCACTGGATCGTGGCGACCATGTTGCAACGACTGCTGACCATCCGCGATGCCATGAACGCCATCAGCAGTGGTACGGATGACCTTTCCCAGCGACTGCCGGAACAGGGCAACGATGAAGTGGCGCAAATTGCCCACGCCTTTAACGCCTTCAGTGACAAACTGGCGGTGGTGATGGTGAAATTGCGTGACTCCAGTACCTCAGTGAAACAGGCCGCCCAGGAGATAGCCGCCGGTAACCAGGATCTTTCCGGACGTACCGAGCAGGCCGCCTCTAACCTGCGCGAAACCGCCAGCGCGGTCGAGCAAATTACGGCATCGGTGGCCCAGTCTACCGATGCCGCCGCTCAGGCCAACACTCAGGCGCATACCGCCTCTGATGCGGCATCCCGCGGCGGGAAAGTGGTCTCCCAGGCAATCACCACCATGCAGTCTATTGAAGTCGCTTCTTCCAGAATTGGCGACATTACCAGCGTTATCGACGGCATTGCTTTCCAGACCAATATTCTGGCGCTTAATGCTTCCGTTGAAGCCGCTCGCGCCGGGGAACAGGGTCGTGGCTTTGCGGTCGTCGCAGGTGAAGTCCGTAATCTGGCAAGCCGCAGCGCGCAGGCGGCGAAGGAGATTAAATCGCTGATTGATTCCACGACCGAAAGCGTTGCCACCGGATCGCGCTTCGTGCGTCTGGCCGGTGAAAGCATGGGTGAAATTGCCTCCAGTATCGACAGTGTGTCCGTCATCATGCGCGAAATCACCGTCGCCACCAACGAGCAGATGAAAGGCATTCAGGAGATCAATCATGCGGTTATCGATCTTGACCGTATGGTGCAGCAAAATGCTGAGCTGGTGATCCAGTCCGCAGCCGCTGCCAGCGCCCTGCAATCCCAGGCAGGCGAGCTCGCTGAAACCGCAGGTCATTTCCGCATTTAATCTTTTGTCGGCGCATTTTTTCCACGATTTAATGCGCCGACTCATTCACTCACCGAATATTGTCATTATTGTTGAATCGTTACGACAATATTTGATCAAAATCAGCATCTGCCCCCCTCACGTTTGGTGTTATGCCATGAGTGATTTGTGAACGACATCACGCACGGGAACTTACCGCAGGGAGAGCGTTGTAAATAGCGACGGGGTTTAAAATGGCGTTGGTAAAAGCAAGTTTGAAGTTATTTGGTGGGGATACAGTCGTCGTACGGTGTTCTGAGAATTGTCATATTCATCTGATGAGCGAGAAGAGCCACACCTCCAACGCCCAGACAGATATTCTGAGCGTCCAGAATCGCGCCAACGCGTATCTGGCCGTGCCTTACAGCGGTATCTGGAATGTGCTGATCGACAGCCACAGCCAGACGCTGGAGCACTCAATCAGCTACGTTCCGGCCTGACAGCCTTTTCAGGCAAAACCAGGTTTCAGTTCCGGGCCTGGTTTTTCTCCCCCCAGCAGCAATCTGACGCGCCCGACTAATTCATTCAGACAGTCGTCATGCATTCCCAGTTTTGTCAGCTCCTGCTCAAGCGAGAAGAGATACTGCGCATTGCTGCCAAGCGGCCCGCTGGCTGAGGCGATTAACGGCGCAATCACCTGGGTACGGGTATCAGATTCATAGAGCGGATGGCGGGGGTCCATAATAAACACCAGCGCATTCACCGTTCTTCCGTCATCCAGCTCAAGCTTGCGCCAGCTTGGCAGGTAGCAGCCGGTGATCATTTCTCGCTTCCACAGCAGCATCAGCTCTTCATCAAGATGATGTTCAGACAAGCAATAGGCGATTCCGGTGGTGCGGCCGCCCTCTTTTAGTGCAAGCATGCGGCCAGGCTGACAGGCAGTACCCCGACCGGCGGTAAGACGCAAACAGAAGGCGCGATGCCAGCCGACGAGGGTTCCGGTGCAGGATTCGGTAAACTCCAGCACCGGATTCCACATTAGTGAACCGTAACCGAAGATCCAGACCGGGCCATCATCAGGACGGCAGGCAAGTGTTGCAGCAAGCGAGGCTGCCCGTTGCTCCGCAGACCATAGCAGCGAGGCTTCTATGTCGCCAAATGCGGTTTTGCAATCCGCCTTCATTAAAAAATCACGTGTTAACATCTTTACCTCCGCCACTACAGGCTTCCCTGCGACGACTATACTGCTGCCTTCATGGCGCTTTTCAGTGACGATATGCAATTCACAGGCCGTTTTCAAGTGAACTCGACCTGCCGTTAGCACACAGTTGAGAAAATGATGCCAGCAGGAAACTCTGCCTGAGGGTAATCCCCAACAAAACTGTTCTTTTTATAGCAGTTTTTGTTATCTGCGCGCGTAAACTAATTTTTTACACTGTTGGCCCCTGGTCATGGTTATGCCATGCCGTAAAAATAGTAACAGTCAGGAAATAATAATTTTAAACGACTAAACTATCATATTGTAAATATGACAAAATTTATCGAAAACTCAAATTAACGCTCATCTTAAGCAGTAATCACGCCATGAGGTAAATAAAAGTAAAAAACATCTTACACTCTTTATAGGTCTGTTATTTTAGTTGCTGTTTTTTTTATATAATTACAATCACCTGCTCTGGATGGAGACCACAATGACAACAACACTCGAGGCGGCAAAGACCCGTCATAAGGAGACCAGCCTCATTTTCCCGGCACTGGCACTGGCGGTGCCGGCGTTTTGGGGGAATAGCCAGTCGCTGCCGGTGGTTATCGGTATCAATATCCTCGCTCTGGTCGGGATCCTTGCCAGCGCCTTTAGCGTCGTGCGCCATGCCGACGTCCTGGCACATCGTCTTGGCGAACCCTTTGGCTCTCTGATTTTGAGCCTTTCCGTGGTTATTCTGGAAGTGAGCCTGATTTCCGCACTTATGGCCACTGGCGATGCGGCCCCCACGCTGATGCGCGATACGCTCTATTCGATCATTATGATTGTCACCGGAGGACTGGTTGGCTTCTCGCTGCTGCTGGGCGGCAGAAAATTCGCCACCCAGTATATGAACCTGTTCGGCATCAAACAGTATCTTATCGCCCTCTTCCCGCTGGCGGTGATTGTGCTGGTGTTTCCGGTGGCCTTGCCGGGCGGTAATTTCACCACCGGCAAAGCGCTACTGGTTGCGCTGATCTCTGCCGTTATGTACGGCGTATTTTTGCTGATCCAGACCAAAACCCATCAGAGCCTGTTTGTCTATGAGCATGAAGATGACGGTGATGATGACGATCCGCACCACGGTAAACCCTCGGCGCACAGCAGCGGCTGGCATACCCTGTGGTTGCTGATACATCTGGTTGCGGTGATTGCCGTAACGAAAATGAATGCGAATCCGCTGGAGTTTGTGTTGACCGCGATGGATGCTCCCGTGGCCTTTACCGGCTTCCTGGTGGCATTGCTCATCCTCTCACCGGAAGGTCTGGGGGCACTGAAAGCGGTGCTGAATAATCAGGTCCAGCGTGCCATGAACCTGTTCTTTGGCTCAGTGCTCGCCACTATCTCACTCACCGTACCGGTGGTGACGCTGATTGCCTGGTTAACCGGAAATGAACTGATGTTTGGCCTGGGTAAACCGGAGGTTGTAGTGATGCTGGCCTCACTGGTGCTGTGCCATATTTCGTTTTCAACCGGACGCACCAATGTGCTCAACGGCGCCGCGCATCTGGCCCTGTTTGCCGCCTATCTGATGACAATTTTTAACTGATATAGCCTGAATTACCCCGCTTGTCCTCTTGCTGGTAAGCGGGAAAACAACGTCCGTAAAGTGAACGAACTAAGCATCAGAGCCGTATGCTCCCCCTCACCCCGACCCTTATGTCTTGACCTTCCCCGCTCAGGCGGGGAAGATCCCCGACTGATCATCGGGGGGGTTGT
>NZ_CBFFRJ010000092.1:0-20194 GCF_965644225.1 Phytobacter sp. V91
ATCATACAGCTCAGCTAAGGTAAGGCTAATACAGATAAGGACTCCACTGAACCCCACCGATTAAATCGCACCTTCCTAAGGCAATTGCCTCGGGATGGGCTTTACAGCAGACTCAGAATACGCAGAAAAGTTACGTGGTTTGCGGTTAGTCTGGAATGATTAATTGCAACTAAAGGCACGGTACGCTCTACAACATGCCAAAAAATTTATCAGTCGACAGGATATCGTCGACTGCAATCTCGCTGGCTTTATCACCTTACGTGAACGGGGGGCTGCTGATTGCTGCATGGAAACAAAGCTGAGTTCAGGTATCTGGTGCCAGCGTTCACGGAACAGAGCATCAGCCCGGCGTCGCGTAGCCGCCGACCACAAACCAGGTCAGAAACGCAACTGCAACGATAAACACCAAAATCGGGAAGGCAATACCAATTCTCATAGAGACAGTTCCTGCTGTATTCAAATAACACGGATAGAAGAGTGTGCACGTCATAACGCCACACTCCTTTTATCCGATGTGACCCAAAATCACCAGTAACTTATGGCTAACAGACGACGAAAGCCGTGATTAACGTCGGGTTTCCGCCAGGGCAGCGGTAAGCTCTTCTTTTGTCATGCGGACGCAGTAGGCCGGCATACCGCGCTCAAAACGCCATCCTTCAGACAGTGGACCGGCATCGACCACATCAAAACCAAACGCCGTATAGAGTTCGCTGGCAATGTTTTTGCCTGCGATGTCATCACCCGCAAGCGGTAGCGCGCGGCGTAGCGGCGCGCCTGCGGGCAATCCATCGCTTTCCAGTTGCGTCATGGGAATGGCATTAAAGGCTTTGGTTATTCGGCTTCCAGGCAGCGTCCGGGCAAGCAGCTCGCTGGTGGTGGTCTGCCGACCGTCGAGAACCTCAAACTGTCCATCGCGTTCAGGATAGTAATTCACCGCATCCAGCACGGTTTTGCCCTGCAATTCGCTCACGGGTAATGCGCTGATGGCGGTGAGGGGGACCGCAATCACCACCACGTCCGCAAAACGGGCAGCTTCGCAAGCGCTACCGATTTCACAGCCAATCATCGGTTTAAGGCTAAACAGCGTTTGCGGACTGCGTGAGTTGCTGAGCATAACCTCGTGCCCGGCGGCAATGGCCAGTTTCGCAATGGCACGACCTACAAATCCTGCCCCAATAATGCCGATCTTCATATGTGACTCCTGAGGGATTTAACAACCAGAAGTCACTTTAATTGCCTCTTATCAGAAGATAAATCGTATGATTGTGGAATGAAAAACAACTGAGAGTGGGGAATCATGGATAAGCTGACGGGGATGACCGTGTTCGTGAAAGCGGCGGAAATGGGCTCCTTTGCCGCAGTAGCAGAGGCCTTAGCCATGTCGCCACAAATGGTGGCGAAGCACATTGCGGCCCTTGAGTCCCGGTTGGGGACAGTCCTGATTAACCGCACCACGCGCAGACAGAACCTTACCGATATTGGCCGCAGCTATTATGAGCGCTGCCGGATTGTACTGGCTGAAATGGAAGAGGCAGATGCCATCGTCACCAGTATGAAGGCAAGCCCGTCGGGGATTATCCGGGTAAATGCGCCCGTTACCTTTGGCTCGTATTCGCTCTCGCCCTTTATCACCCGCTATCTGGGAGCCTATCCGGATGTGCAGGTGGAGCTGACCCTCAGTGACCGAATTGTCGATCCTATTGAGGAAGATTTTGAGGTGATTATTCGCATTGGCGAGCTGGCGGACAGCACCATGGTGGCATGGGCGCTGGCCCCGTACCGGCTGATTGCCTGTGCATCGCCATCCTATATTGCACGTCACGGCATGCCTGAGACGGCGTCGGACCTGCAACAGCATGCCTGCCTGGTTTATGGCCACTGGTCGGCATCGATGCCCTGTCGCTGGATTTTTTATAAAGCGGGCAGGAAAGAAGAGGTCAGGCCCGAGGGGCGTTTTCGCTCCAATGACTGGAAGGCGTTGATGCAGGCTGCTCTGGAAGGTTACGGTGTCACTTTAGGCCCGGCGGATATCCTCAACAAAGAGATCGAAAAAGGCAATCTGCTGCGTGTCCTGCCGGAGTACGAAGGCCCATCGCGTCCTATGCATGTGCTGGTGCCGACGGCGAAAAAGCAGACGGTTAAAATCCAGTGTTTTATTGCTGCGCTCAGAACAGCATTTTCCGGTGAAAACGACGAGGAAAGGAGCATGGCCGTTACGCGCGGACACTAACATAACGGCTTACAGGGTATATCGGGTCAGGCTCTGCGGTTGGTTAACACCAGGCTGAATTTCTTCCACTCCTGGTTTTCGCGCTGGCGTTGCAGGCTCCAGTGGATCTGCATTGTGCGACGGGTTCTGCTTTGCTTCATACGATGTTCTCAATGTGCGAAAGGTATCGGCAAACATCAATGGCTTGCCGGTAAGCAGTGTCGCGCAGAAATTTTGCAGTTTTATAACCGTGAAATGACAGAAAGAAGACGCTACAACAACGATTTCAGCGGCGTTTATCTCACTTTTCGGGCCAGGTATTTCCCTTTTACCACGCCATCGTAATAGCGGCCTTTGGAAACCACGGTGAGAAAAACGGTGAAAATGCGCGGTGGAACATCCCGATACTGCCAGGTGCTTTTATCGTGAAAACGGATCTCTAATGTGCGGGTACTTTCCTCGTAGCCGACGGATGAGATGCGTGACGATTTAACTAAGTGGTGTTCCATGATGAGTGTCCTTTACAGCCCGGCGCGAGGAAATATTATCATCCACTAAGAAAGTGGTTGCTGGCAAGCGGCGAAGCGATAAAAAAGCCTGCAAATATGCAGGCTTTTGAATAAGGTATCTCGTTATTCCGTTGCGCTTTTTTCCGCTTTGCCCGCCAGTTGCGCGAGGAAATCATAGCGTTTTTGCAAATCCGCTGCCGCATCCTGCCACAACTGCTCGGCCACCTCTGGCTGCTGGGCATTCAGCCGACGGAAACGCTGTTCATTGAGCAGCGTCTCTGCGAGGGCATCAGACGGCGGACGAGAGTCCAGCGCCAGCGGCAGCTTACCTTGTTCCTCACGGCGTGGATCATAGCGGTACAGCGGCCAGAAGCCGGTCGCTGTAAGCTGACGCATCTGGTCGTGACTGAGCGCCAGATCGTAGCCATGCTCTTCACAGGGGCTGTAGGCGATGATCAGGGACGGGCCTAGGTAAGCTTCCGCTTCCTGAATCGCTTTCACCGTCTGATTCAACTGGGCGCCAAGTGAGATCTGCGCGACATAAACATGACCGTACATCATCATACTGACGCCAAGATCTTTACGCGCTTTGCGTTTGCCGTGTTCACCAAACTTAGTGACCGCGCCCAGCGGCGTGGCTTTCGATGCCTGGCCGCCGGTATTGGAGTAACACTGGGTATCCAGCACCAGAATATTGACGTTCTCGCTCAGACTCAGCACATGGTCGAGACCACCGAAGCCAATATCGTAAGCCCAGCCGTCACCCCCAATCAGCCAGATCGATTTTTCGACCAGCGCGTCGGCATCGGTTAACAGCTCTTTTGCCTCATCAATGCCTGCCAGATGTTGGCGCAGGGCGGCAACCTGTTCCCGGCGAACGTCAGGAGCGGCCTCGGCATGCAGCATGGCGTAAAGTTCGGATGGGATCTTATCGGCGAATTGCGCCAGCAGGCGCATCACGCGCTTACGGTGCTGATCCACCGTCAGACGGAAGCCCAGACCGAACTCGGCATTGTCCTCAAACAAGGAGTTGGCCCAGGCCGGACCACGACCCGCAGCATCGGTAGTGTACGGCGTGGAGGGCAGGTTGCCGCCATAAATGGAGGAACAACCGGTGGCGTTGGCAATCAACATCCGATCGCCATACAACTGGGTCAGCAGCTTGATATAAGGCGTTTCGCCGCAGCCGGAGCAGGCGCCGGAGTATTCAAACAACGGGCTTATCAGCTGCGAGGTACGAATATCGATGCGTTCGAGCTTACTGCGATCGATTTCCGGCAGGTTGAGGAAGAAATCAAAATTCACTTTCTCTTCTTCGACATGCTCAAGGCGGGACTGCATATTGATGGCTTTGATTTGCGGATCCTGCCGGTCTTTCGCCGGGCAGACTTCAACGCACAGATTACAACCGGTGCAGTCTTCCGGCGCAACTTGCAGCACGTATTTTTGTCCGCGCATATCGCGGGATTTGACATCCATCGAATGCAGGCTGGCCGGGGCGTTTTCCATCGCCTCGGGCTGAACCACTTTGGCACGAATAGCCGAATGCGGGCAGGCGGCTACGCAGTGGTTGCACTGGGTACAGAGATCTTCTTTCCAGACAGGGATCGCTTCGGCAATGTTGCGTTTTTCCCAGCGGGTGGTGCCGACGGGCCAGGTGCCATCCGGAGGCAGAGCGGAAACGGGCAGGGCATCGCCAAGGCCTGCGAGCATAGCGGCAGTGACCGTTTTGACAAAATCAGGCGCGGCATCAGAAACCACCGGCGGGCGCTGCGCGCTGGCGGCGTTGACCGGTTGCAGCGTTACGGCAAAAAGGGACTCACGGGCCATCGCCAGCGCCTGCCAGTTGCGCTCAACCAGCTCCTGGCCTTTGCTGCTGTAGCTTTTGGCAATCGCATCCTGAAGCGCTGTCAGCGCGTTATCGCCCGGCAGAACCTTTGTCAGATGGAAAAAGGCCATCTGCATTACGGTGTTGATACGTGCGGCCAGGCCACATTCACGGGCGATTTTCGCCGCGTTGATCACGTAAAAGCGGGCCTGTTTCTGGTTCAGTGCCGCCTGCACCTCCTGCGGCAAACGATCCCAGACCTCATCGGCGCTGTAGGGGGTATTGAGCAGGAAGATACCGCCAGGTTTGAGGCGTTCGGCCATCGGGTATTTATCAATAAACTGCAACTGGTGGCAGCCAATAAAATCAGCCTGCGACACCAGATAAGCGGAATTGATCGGCTGCTCGCTGACCCTCAGGTGGGAGACCGTCAGACCACCGGCTTTTTTGGAGTCATAGACAAAGTACCCCTGCGCATACCATGGCGTGGCATTGCCAATGATCTTGATATTGTTTTTAGTTGCCGACACGCTGCCGTCACTGCCCAGGCCGTAAAACAGCGCCTCGAGTTTGGCCCGTGTTGGCAGGGTGTTTTCCGGCAGCGGCAGCGACAGATTGGTCACATCGTCATAAATACCTACCGTGAAACGGGACTTCGGCTTGCTGGCTTTCAGCTCATTAAACACGGCCAGTACGCATTCCGGGCCAAATTCTTTTGACGAAAGACCATAGCGTCCGCCAATAACCCGCGGCAGGGTTTCGCGTTCACCCTGGTTAAACGCCTCGGCCAGCGCCGTCATGACATCCAGATAGAGAGGTTCTGCCAGCGCGCCCGGCTCTTTGGTTCTGTCGAGTACGGCGAGGGTTGTTGCTGATTCAGGCAGCACAGAAAGCAGGTGCTGAGCGCTAAACGGACGGAACAGACGCACTTTCAGAACGCCGACTTTCTCTCCGCAGGTGAGCAGTTCATCCACCACTTCTTCGCAGGTACCCAGCGCCGAGCCCATCAGCACGATCACCCGTTCGGCCTGCGGATGGCCGTAATATTCAAACGGCTTGTACTGACGACCCGTCGCGGCGGCGAAATCATCCATCGCCTGCTCAACGTGGTCATAGACCGCGTTGTACCAGGGGTTGGTTGCTTCACGGGACTGGAAGTAAGTATCAGGGTTGGCCGAGGTGCCACGGATAACCGGATGTTCCGGATTCAGCGCCCGCGCCCGATGCGCATCTATCGCCGCTTGCGGCAGCAACGCTCTGAGGGTGTCATCGGCAAGCGGGACAATCTTATTGATCTCGTGGGAGGTACGAAAACCATCGAAGAAATGAATAAAAGGCACCCGGCTGTTAAGGGTGGCGATATGGGAGATTAAGGCGAAATCCTGCGCTTCCTGCACGCTACCGGCGCTGAGCATGGCGCAACCGGTCTGGCGAACGGCCATCACATCGGAGTGGTCGCCAAAAATCGACAGGGCATGCGTGGCGACGGTACGGGCTGCAACATGCAGGACAAACGGGGTCAACTGACCGGCCAGTTTGTACAGCGTCGGGATCATCAGCAGCAGACCCTGGGACGACGTGAAGGAGGTGGAGAGGGCCCCGGTCTGCAGCGCGCCGTGAACGGCGGCAATGGCGCCTGCTTCCGACTGCATTTCCACAACCCGCGGGGTATCGCCCCAGATGTTCTGTAAGCCGTTTCCGGCCCAGGCGTCTGCCTGCTCTGCCATGGTGGAGCTGGGGGTTATCGGGTAAATGGCGATAACTTCACTGGCGCGGAACGCAATCGACGCAACCGCGCCATTTCCGTCAGTAGTAATCATATTGTGCTCTCATTGCTCAACGATAAAAATGGGTATGCATACTGCTTATCCTGCCTGTGACCAGCCCTCCGGCAGTCAGGGTTGCTGCCTTATTCTCGTTTTCGTTCGCTGGTCGTTCGTGCATCCATAATCCTGGTGGATACGTTTTCAGTATAGTCAGCCCGCGCTCCAGGGTTTTGATCTGGGGGTGTTTGCGGGTATTTTATCTGGCGGATAACAGCATCATGTGCCCGTAAGGGCTCGTTAATATGCAAAAATACAGGAAAAGCCGTCGGCGCATTTTTCCGTAAGTAGCACTCTTATATTCAGTTCAGGGATCAGTTATGTCGCAGTCAAAAAGTGAAGTCACACAACAGCGAATTATCCGCGGTGCGGCTCAGGTCATTCGCCGGGAGGGGTTGCAGGCCTGTACTCATCGGGCGGTTGCACAAGAAGCAGGGGTTTCACTGGGCACGACGACGTATCAGTTTCGCACTCTGGACGACCTGCTTGGCGCGGTGATGCAGCTGGCTATCGCTGAATTTAGAGAAAGCACACGTCGCTGGTTAGAACATAATACGTCGGGCGCCACCGAAGAGATCCTCACCCGTTTCGTGATGTGGACACTGAGCGAACGCTCCCGGCTGAATACCGAATATGAGCTGTTTGTCGCCGCCGTTTCCCGCCCGCTGTTACGTTCGTGCGCGATGCACTGGCTGCATGTGCATGAAGCTTTGCTGGAGGAGCTTCTGCGATTATCGCCGGAAAAATCCCGGGCCGCGGTCTCATTTATTGATGCCTGGCTGATGCGTGGCATCCTTGATGCGCCGGAGACCGTACTGGCTGAAGATCTGATCCGCAACGTATTTGCCGCCATTGTGAAGGGGCCGGATAGCTAATATCACCAGAGCGCTGGCTCCGGTGATATCCACAGGGTGGGCTAACGCCAGGCTGAATCCGACATCACCGAGTATTTACCGCTGCCGGTGAAGAACAGCACAACCGACATCATAACGTAGAACATCAGGTCTTCGAGCGCCCAGGCTCCCACGTCATTAAGATGAAAAGTATTACCGATATCCACCAGCAGCCAGGCAACGATCATCGTGCCGATAACGGTCAGGGCTGACAGACGGCAAAAAATACCGAGAATAATCAGGATCGGGGCCACGACTTCACCCAGATAAATACCGTAGCCAATAAATGACGGTACGCCGTGTTCGCTGAGCATGCCGAGAATAAAACCGATCCCGCCATGAACTTTATGCCAGCCGTGGAAGAGTAATAATCCCCCAAGCGTCAGGCGTAATAATAATGCGGCGACATCGACGTTATAAAAACGTCTGTTAAAGCCCATCAGTAGATCCTTAACCATAATTTAAACCTCGAATGATTTTTATGTTTTATGCCTGTTGACCAAAAGTCTGTGCAATAAAGCTGCAGAGATCTTTGTGGATTACAGGGGCGTCAGTATATCATTTTTGTACATATGTACAATATTGTGATAATAGATGACTTATCCAAAATATTGTTGTAATTCAGTGCGTTAATTTATTTTTTCGGGAGGAAATCAATAACAGGTAATAAATATGCGTGGTCACTCTCGACGTAGCGGGCCGGGCTGCCTATGATGCTAAGGTTTTGCTAATCACTGGGGGATGAGAAATGCGTTCAGCATTTTGGGTAGGGTGTGCCGCGTTATTACTTTCTGCATGCAGCAATGAACCGGTTCAACAGGCAACGGCAGCCCATGTGGCGCCGGGGTTAAAAGCGGCAATGTCCGGCAGCGGCGAAGCGAATTGCGCGATGATCGGCGGCGCATTGTCTGTCGCCCGGCAACTGGATGGCTCCGTGACAAGCATGTGCGCGCTGCCCAACGGCAAGCGCTGTAGTGCACAGTCGCTTGCCACCGGAACCTGTGGCAACTACTGAGCTTTGTCCGCCAGGGTATAGATCAGCGTTTGATTGGCCGTAATCAGTGTCAGTTGATTACCGGTCAGGTCTACCTGCGCGCCAGCGCTTAGCATGGTGGAGATGGTGGTATCCAGCTTATTGCGCTGGCTATCAATGCACATCATGCGGGTCATCGCCATATTCTTAACGGTTAGCTTACCTTCCGCCAGTTTACCCTGACCGCTGAAGCGGTTGCACATGTTGCCTGAGACCATCATTTCTTTATCAAAGTGGATCTCTGCGGGCTGCGGCCCGGGAGCAACGGGTTGGCCGTTAACGCTTTCCAGTACAAAACGATGCTGCGCCAGTTGTTCCGCTTTCACGGTCGCGTCCGCTGCGCCACTACGCACACAGCCGCCAAGCAATACGCTCAATGCCACCAGGGCAATCAATTTTTTCATCTCATCCTCTAAGATTTTTATAATATCAGGGCGGGATTTTAACAGGCCAGGCGCGGTTGTCATCGGAGATTTTCTGAAACTGTTCCCCTCCGTAGAGGGGAACCGGAGATCAGAACAGGGCGTTAGGGCAGGTCTCGCCGTGCTCCAGCTGGCGCAGGTTCTCGAGTGTGGTCTCAGAGATGCTGATTAACGCCTCGGCAGTAAGGAAAGCCTGATGGCCGGTAAAAAGCACATTGTGACAAGCCGACAGACGGCGGAAGATATCGTCCTGAATAACGTCGTTGGATTTGTCTTCAAAGAACAGGTCGCGTTCATTCTCATAGACGTCCATGCCCAGCGCGCCAATTTTCTGATTCTTCAGCGCTTCAATCGCCGCCTGCGAGTCAATCAAACCGCCACGGCTGGTGTTGATGATCATCACGCCATTTTTCATCTGTTCAAACGCGGCCTGGTTCAGCAGATGATAGTTTTCCTGCGTCAGCGGGCAGTGCAGGGAGATCACGTCCGATTCAGAGAACAGGGTGGTGAGATCGACATACTCCGCGCCCAGTTCCAGTGCGGCAGCGCTTGGGTAGGGATCAAATGCCAGCAGGCGCATCCCAAAGCCTTTCAGAATACGTAATGCCGCAAGGCCAATCTTACCCGTACCTATAACCCCGGCGGTTTTACCGTACATAGTAAAGCCCGTCAGCCCCTCAAGGGAGAAGTTGGCATCACGGGTACGCTGGTAAGCCCGGTGGATACGGCGGTTCAGCGTCATCATCATGCCAATGGCATGCTCAGCCACGGCCTCCGGCGAATAAGCCGGTACACGTACCACCTGCAGGCCCAGCTCTTTTGCCGCATCCAGATCCACATTGTTAAAGCCGGCACAGCGCAGGGCGATAAATTTCACACCGTACTTTTTCAGCTCTTCCAGTACCGGACGGCTGCCGTCGTCATTAACAAAAATGCAGACGCCTTCACAGCCGTTGGCCGTTTTGGCGGTCTTTTCAGTAAGCAGAAAGTCGAAAAATTCAAGCTCGTAGCCAAACTTCTCGTTCACGTGCTGCAAATACTTTTTATCGTATTGCTTTGTGCTGTATACCGCGAGTTTCATAAGACTTTCTCCATCAGATTTGCAACCACATTAGCATGATTCAAATAATCATGTAAATTATAAAAAATATTTTATAAACAGAGACATATAAACCATTCTAAAACATCTACGCTTAAAGCGGGCAGCAACTTTGCTTGCCAGGCTAAACATGCAACAATAATGACCGGAATCGGCTTGAACATATGCAAAATCAGGATATTAACTGCCCATGAAGGGTAAATACAAAGCCGCACTCGCGCTGATATTGCTCCTTATACTGCTGCCGCTGACGCTGCTGTACACGCTCGCGTATTGGGTGCCGACACTGGCGGGCATCTGGTTACCGGCCGGAACCCGCATCGCCATGGAAGAGCGTCCGCGTATTACCCGCCATACCTTACTCATTCCGGATCTTCGCTATCTGGCTGCTGACTGCCCGCTGGCGGTGATCAAAGACGCGCAACTGACCCATCCCAGCCGCTGGAAGCTGGACATTGGCTCGCTGGATATCAACACTACCTGTCTTAATACGCTTCCTGCCGCACCGGCATCGCAGGCGGCCCCCAAAACTCTGGCGCAGTGGCAGTCAATGTTGCCCAAAAGCTGGGTCACGATTGAGCGCTTTACCGTCTCTCCGTGGCAGGAGTGGCAGGGCAAAATCTCCCTCGCCCTCTCAGAGGAACGCCAGGAGTTGCATTACAAGGGGGAGCGGGTGTCGCTGAGCGCCAGACTGCGGGGCCAGGTGCTGACGCTTGAACAGATGCAGCTTAGCCTGCTGGATAACCAGCCGCCGGTCACCCTGGGCGGTGAGTTTACTTTGCCAGCCCTGCCGCAGGGCGTGCCGGTCAATGGTCATGCCCAAACCACCCTGACGTTGCCCGGCAACCCAGGCCTTGTCGACGCCTCTCTGGAGTGGCGCGACAACGAAGGGCAACTGGTGGTGATGGCGCGGGACAACCCCGAACCTGTTCTCGATCTTCCCTGGCAGGCAACCCGGGAACGGCTGACCATCAGCGACGGTCGCTGGAACTGGCCATATCAGGGGTTCCCGCTAAGCGGCCGCATTGGGCTGCGCATTGATGACTGGCAAAAAGGGCTGCAAAACGCGCAGGTAAGCGGCCGCCTTAACGTACTCACCCAGGGGGATGCCGGTAAGGGCAATGCCGTGCTGACGATTGGGCCCGGCAAACTCAGTATGGTCAACAGCGATATGCCCTTGCAACTGACCGGGGAAGCCAAGCAGGGGGAGATGATCCTCTATGCGGTATTACCCGCAAGGCTCACCGGGGGGCTGAGCGACCCGCAACTGGCATTCACGCCCGGCTCGCTGTTACGTTCTCGCGGGCGGGTTATTGACGAACTGAACATCGATGATATCCGCTTGCCGCTGGCGGGGGTCAAAGTCACTCAGCGTGGAGTGGATGGGCGGTTACAGGCTATCGTTCGCGCTCACGAGAACAGCATGGGGGATTTTGTTCTCCATCTCGATGGCCACGCACAGGACTTTTTACCGGACGCCGGGGTCTGGCAGTGGCGCTACTGGGGAGAGGGTAACTTCACGCCGATGAATGCCCGCTGGGACGTGGCCGGGCGCGGCGACTGGCGGGATAACGCCATCGAACTGAGCGAACTGTCCACCGGTTTTGATCAGCTTCAGTACGGCACCATGCGGGTCAGCACGCCAAGGCTGGTGCTCAATGAGCCGGTGCGCTGGCTGCGCGATGCGCAAAACCCGACCTTTGGCGGCGCCTTTACCCTGGAGGCCGGAGAGACGACCTTCACCGGCGGCAGCGTTTTACCCCCTTCAACCCTGAACTTCAGCGTTGCCGGGCGCGAACCGACCCTCTTTCAGTTTAAAGGCGATTTACACGCCGATAAGATTGGCCCGGTACGGGTAAACGGACGCTGGGATGGCCTGCGTCTGCGCGCGCAGGCCTGGTGGCCGCGCCAGTCGTTAACCGTCTTCCAGCCCCTGGTTCCTGCGGAATCCAAAATGCATCTTGAGGAAGGCGAACTCTATGCCCAGGTCGCCTTTTCGGCTGCAGTCGGGCAGGGGTTCGAAGCAGGAGGGCATGGCGTACTTAGGGGGGGCAGCGTTTCAATGCCGGATAATCAACTGTCCGGTATCGATTTTGTTCTGCCCTTTCGCTATCACGAAGGCCGCTGGCAACTGGGCACCCGGCATCCGGTCTCCCTGCGGATAGGCGAGGTGGTCAATCAGGTGACGGCGAAAAATATCACTGCCGACCTGCAAGGATCATATCCCTGGAGTGAAGAGGAACCGCTGCAACTGAGCGATGTCAGTATTGACGTGCTCGGCGGCAGGGTGAGCCTGCGTCAGTTACGCCTGCCGCAACATGATCCGGCGCTGTTACGTTTACAGGGCATCTCCTCAAGCGAACTTATTGGCGCTATCAATCCGAAGCAGTTTGCGATGTCCGGCGCTTTTGACGGCGCATTACCTTTGTGGCTGGACAACAACAAGGACTGGATCATCAAAGATGGCTGGTTACATAATCCAGGCCCCATGACGCTGCGCCTCGATAAAGACACCATGGATGCGCTGGTAAAAGATAATCTGGCCGCCGGTTCAGCCATCAACTGGTTACGCTATATGGAAATGTCCCGCTCGTGGACGAAACTCGAGCTCGACAGAAAAGGGGTATTGCGAATGCAGGCCGCACTCAAGGGCACCGGCGTTGTTGAAGGCAAGAGGACGACCATCAACCTGAACTACAGCCATGAAGAAAATGTCTTTGATTTATGGCGCAGCCTGCGTTTTGGTGACAATCTGCAAACGCAGATCAGGCAGAACGTCAGGTTACCCTTGCCGCCCTGTGCGCATGGAAAAGTATGTGAGGAGAAACAATGAGATTTCTGCCAGTGATAATGATGGCGATGACGCTGGCTGGCTGCACGCCGCGCATTGAGGTGGCGGCGCCCAAAGAGCCGATCACTATTAATATGAACGTGAAGATTGAACACGAAATCAATATCAAAGCAGATAAAGACGTGGAAGCATTGCTGGAGAAAACCAGTCCTTAAAAGGATATTGTGGGCCTGGCTTTGCACTGGCGAGCGCTCCATCCGTAACCGGAGGAAAAACCATGACAACAACGTTTACGCCGGAAGTACTCAATGCCAGCTGTCATTGCGGCGCAGTGGCTTTTACCGTTCAACTGAGTGATGGCTTCAATACTGTTCGTCGTTGTAACTGCTCGTTTTGCCGAATGCGTGGGGCGGTAGCCGTTTCTGCGCCGCTGTCGGGCATTCGGGTTATCCGTGGCCAGGATAAGCTTAGCGAATACCGCTTTAATACGGGAGCGGCGGTGCATTTCTTCTGTTCAGTTTGCGGGATTTATACCTTTCATCAGCGTCGTTCAAACAGCGGGCAATATGGGGTCAATGTGGCCTGCATTGAAAATGTTTCGCCGTTCGATTTTGCCTGCGTTGAGGTGATGGACGGTGTCAATCATCCCAGAGATGGCGTGAGTCAGGGTGTGGTGGGGTATCTGCGTTACGAGGACGTGAGTAACGGGAAAAGCGGGGAAAACGTGAAGACTGATAAAAGCTGAATAACCCTCCCGCCGAAACGGAAGGGCAATATCTTACGCGGCTACCAGGCTGTCGATAGCGGCTTTTGCGTCGGTCTGCGCTTTGGTCGCCACTTCCGGACCGTAGGCAATACCTTCGGCGAACACGAAGTTCACGTCGGTGATACCGATAAAGCCGAGGAACAGTTTCAGGTACGGAGCAACCAGATCGCTCGGGGTATCTTTATGGATGCCGCCACGGCTGGAAACGATAACCACACGTTTGCCGGTCACCAGACCTTCCGGCCCTTTCTCGGTGTAACGGAAAGTGACGCCAGCGCGGGCAACCAGGTCGAAGTAGTTTTTCAACTGGGTCGGGATGTTGAAGTTGTACATCGGGGCATTGATGACGATAACGTCATGGGCGTTCAGTTCAGCGATCAACTCGTCGGACAGCGCCAGCGCTTCCTGTTGACGCGGAGTCAACGGCGCGTCGGAAGGACGCAGGGCGCCAACCAGTTCACCATCCAGTACCGGGATTGGGTTAACGGCCAGATCGCGAACAGTGACTTCATCAGCGGCGTGTTTTGCTTTCCACTGGTCAACAAAATAGTCAGCCAACTGAGCAGACTGAGAGTACCCTGCCAGAATACTGGATTTAAGAACTAATACTTTGCTCATGGGTGTATCCTTGTTATTTGAGATGGGGGTGAGTTCCCCCCGAGTTATGAGACACTCTATTCACAAAACTGCTGCGTGAATAGCGCAATATATCGAATCCTATGTTCGAATTTCTTGAACAAGAAATGAAATAACGCGTTGTGGTATTCTACGCCCATTCCGATAAAGAGAAGTTTCCCGGCAGTGCTCTGCCCGATAAGATTATGACAGAACAACAGAAATTGACCCTCGCCGATCTTCACCGCCAGCTTGATTCGCTGATGTTGCGTGACAGGCAGCGCTTTGCCCGCCGCCTTCAGGGGGTGAAGAAGGTTAAAAATCCTGAATCACAACAGGCTGTTTTCCAGACAATGACCCGGGAGATAGCCGAAGCGGGGCAGAAAGTTCTGCTGCGTGAGGCGTCGCGTCCGACAATCAGCTACCCCGAAAACCTGCCTGTCAGCCAGAAAAAACAGGACATCCTCGAAGCCATCCGTGACCACCAGGTGGTGATTGTGGCGGGGGAAACCGGCTCCGGTAAAACCACCCAGTTGCCGAAAATCTGTATGGAGCTTGGGCGCGGAGTCAAAGGGCTGATTGGCCACACCCAGCCGCGTCGTCTGGCGGCGCGCACGGTGGCGAATCGTATTGCCGAAGAGTTACAGAGCGAGCCGGGCGGCTGCATCGGCTATAAAGTGCGTTTCAGCGATCACGTCAGTGACAACACCATGGTCAAGCTGATGACCGACGGTATTTTACTGGCGGAAATTCAGCAGGACCGCCTGCTGATGCAGTACGACACCATTATTATTGATGAAGCCCACGAACGTAGCCTGAACATCGATTTCTTGCTCGGCTACCTCAAAGAGCTGCTACCCCGGCGTCCGGATCTGAAAATCATTATCACGTCGGCGACCATCGACCCGGAACGTTTCTCCCGTCATTTTAATAATGCGCCGATCATTGAAGTCTCGGGTCGGACATACCCCGTTGACGTGCGCTATCGCCCGATTGTCGAAGAGGCTGACGACACCGAGCGCGACCAGCTCCAGGCCATTTTCGATGCTGTCGATGAGCTGGGGCGTGAAGCACCGGGCGATATCCTGATTTTTATGAGCGGCGAGCGGGAAATACGCGACACCGCCGATGCGCTCAATAAACTGAATTTGCGTCATACCGAAGTGCTGCCGTTGTATGCGCGCCTGTCCAACAGTGAGCAAAATCGGGTGTTCCAGTCCCACAGTGGGCGACGCATTGTGCTGGCGACCAACGTGGCGGAAACCTCGTTGACCGTACCGGGGATCAAATATGTTATTGATCCAGGGACGGCGCGTATCAGCCGCTACAGCTACCGCACCAAAGTGCAGCGCCTGCCGATAGAGCCAGTGTCTCAGGCGTCGGCGAATCAGCGTAAAGGTCGTTGCGGTCGTGTATCCGAAGGGATCTGTATTCGTCTCTATTCCGAAGACGACTTCCTCTCGCGCCCGGAATTTACCGACCCGGAAATTCTGCGTACCAACCTGGCGTCGGTTATTTTGCAGATGACGGCCCTTGATCTCGGCGACATCGGCGCATTCCCGTTCGTCGAAGCGCCGGACAAACGCAATATTCAGGACGGCGTGCGTCTGCTCGAAGAGCTGGGCGCCATTACCACCGATGCGCAGCAGACAGCGTATAAACTGACGTCTGAGGGGCGCCAGCTCAGCCAGCTACCGGTGGATCCACGACTGGCGCGGATGGTGCTGGAAGCGCAAAAACACGGTTGTGTGCGTGAGGCGATGATTATCACCTCGGCGTTATCGATTCAGGATCCCCGCGAGCGCCCGATGGATAAACAGCAGGCGTCCGATGAGAAACACCGCCGCTTCCACGATAAAGAGTCCGATTTCCTCGCCTTTGTGAACCTGTGGAACTACCTGGGTGAGCAGCAAAAAGCGCTGTCGTCGAATGCCTTTCGCCGTCAGTGTCGCATGGATTTCCTCAACTATTTGCGCGTGCGCGAATGGCAGGACATCTACACCCAGTTGCGCCAGGTGGTGAAAGAGCTGGGTATTCCGGTCAACAGCGAACCTGCTGAATACCGTGAGATCCACGTTTCACTGCTGACCGGTTTGCTGTCGCATATCGGGATGAAAGATACGGACAAACAAGAGTTTACCGGCGCACGTAACGCCCGCTTCTCTATTTTCCCGGGCTCCGGTTTATTCAAAAAACCGCCAAAATGGACGATTGTCGCCGAGCTTGTCGAAACCAGTCGTCTGTGGGGACGTATTGCCGCCCGTATCGATCCGGAGTGGGTCGAGCCGGTAGCGCAGCATCTGATTAAGCGTTCATACAGCGAACCGCACTGGGAACGTTCGCAGGGCGCGGTGATGGCGACGGAAAAGGTGACCGTTTACGGCCTGCCGATTGTCGCCGCCCGCAGCGTCAATTACAGCCAGATTGACCCGGCGCTGTGCCGTGAGCTGTTTATTCGCCATGCGCTGGTGGAAGGTGACTGGCAAACCCGCCATGCGTTCTTCCGCGAAAACCTCAAGCTGCGCGCGGAAGTGGAAGAGCTGGAGCATAAATCCCGTCGTCGCGACATTCTGGTGGACGACGAAACGCTGTTTGAGTTTTACGATCAACGCATCAGCCACGAGGTTATCTCCGCTCGCCATTTTGATAAATGGTGGAAAACGGTCAGCCTGACGACGCCGGATCTGCTCAACTTTGAAAAGAGCATGCTCATCAAAGAGGGCGCGGAGTCGATAAGCAAGCTCGATTACCCGAACTTCTGGCATCAGGGTAACCTGAAGCTGCGCCTGAGCTATCAGTTTGAACCCGGCACCGATGCCGATGGCGTGACCGTACATATTCCGCTGCCATTACTGAATCAGGTGGAAGAGGCCGGTTTTGAGTGGCAAATTCCCGGCCTGCGTCGCGAGCTTCTTATTGCGCTGATCAAATCGTTACCCAAACCGGTGCGCCGCAACTTTGTTCCCGCACCTAACTATGCCGAAGCTTTGCTGGGGCGTATGACGCCGCTGGAACTGCCGCTGCTTGACGCCATGGAGCGTGAACTGCGCCGGATGACGGGCAACACCATTGACCGTGAGGACTGGCACTGGGATCAGGTGCCCGATCACCTGAAAATCTCGTTCCGCGTGGTGGATGACAAAAACAAGAAACTTCAGGAAGGCCGTGATCTGACGGCGCTGAAAGACGCACTGAAAGGGAAAGTACAGGAAACTCTCTCTGCGGTGGCCGATGACGGCATTGAGCAGAGCGGGTTGCACATCTGGAGTTTTGGCACCCTGGCTGAAAGTTATGAACAAAAGCGCGGTAATTACCGTGTTAAAGCCTGGCCGGCGCTGGTGGATGAACGTGACAGTGTCGCGATCAAGCTCTTTGATAACCCGCTTGAACAACAGCAGGCCATGTGGTGCGGGCTGCGGCGTCTGTTACTGTTGAATATTCCTTCACCTATCAAGTATCTGCACGAAAAACTGCCGAACAAAGCCAAACTGGGCCTCTACTTCAACCCGTACGGCAAAGTGCTGGATCTGATTGATGACTGTATCTCCTGCGGCGTCGATAAGCTGATTGACGAAGCGGGCGGCCCGGTCTGGACGGAAGAAGGTTTTGCCCGGCTACACGAGAAAGTGCGCGCGGAACTTAACGAAACCGTGGTGGAGATTGCGAAGCAGGTCGAGCAGACCCTTACCGCCGTGTTCAATATCAACAAACGTCTGAAAGGACGCGTGGATATGACTATGGCGCTGGGGCTTTCCGATGTGAAAGCGCAAATGAGCGGCCTGGTGTATCGCGGTTTTGTTACCGGCAATGGCTTCCGCCGCCTTGGCGATACGCTGCGCTATTTGCAGGCGATTGAAAAACGGCTGGAGAAACTGGCGGTGGATCCGCATCGCGATCGCGCGCAAATGCTCAAAGTCGAGCAGGTGCAACAGGCCTGGCAGCAGTGGTTAAACAAGTTGCCGCCTGCCCGTCGCGAAGATGAGGATGTGAAAGCCGTGCGCTGGATGCTCGAAGAGCTACGGGTCAGCTACTTTGCCCAGCAGTTAGGCACGCCGTTCCCGGTCTCCGATAAGCGCGTATTGCAGGCGATGGAGCAGATTGTCGTCTAAGCGTCAGGCCCGGTATGCCATGTTTACCGGGCCGTCTTATTTATGGGATCCCGTCGCTATCAGCCGCGGGCAAACGGTTATTTTTGTGTTTCTCTGGTATCAATAGTCACCTGCACCGACATCCCTGGCCGGAGCCGGTTGCTGTCGGTCTGAGCCGCATCGATGGCAATACGAACCGGAATGCGCTGGGCGATTTTGACAAAATTACCGGTGGCGTTATCCGGTGAAATAGCGCTGAACTCCACTCCGGTTGCCGGGGAAATGCTCTCAACTTTGCCGCTGAACTGGCGGTTATTCAGGGCATCCACGCGGAAAGTAACCGGCTGACCCGTATGCACCAGCGCCAGCTGTGTCTCTTTCAGATTGGCGATCACCCAGTGTTCGGGTGGGACCAGCGTCGTCAAATGAGTTCCGGCGGTCACGTAAGCACCCTGACGCACGCTAATCTGCCCCAACTGACCGTCACGCGGAGCGGTAATGCGGGTGTTTTGCAGATCGATCTGTGCCAGTTCCGTAAGCGTCTCATCCAGACCGTCTTTTATTTTTGCCCGTGTTTTCTACCATGGACACTTTCGCGAACATGGACTCTACCGTGGACAAAAATACGCCTTACACCAGAAGACTCTGGATCACCACTGCACTGAGCTTGCGGTTTAACGATGCCCTGACTTACCGTGAAATCGCTGAGCAACTGAACATCAGCACTTCCGCCACGCATAAAATGTTCAAGCGTTTCCGCCGCACGGGTATTAACTGGCCGTTGCCGGTGGAATACACGCCCGAGCGCCTGGAAGAGGAACTGTACGCTTTCAATCTTGAAACAAACCTGCCTGTCAAAAAACGCCGCCCGGACTGGCCACTGGAGTTCAAAATTCGCATGGCGGAGCTGAGCCTGCAACCGGGTGCCTGTGTGGCAGAACTGGCGCGGGAGCATGGTGTTAACGATAATCTGGTGTTTAACTGGCGTAACCTTCATCGACAGGGACTGCTGGACCCTGCCAGCAGGGCCACCCTCATTCCGGTCACAGTGGAGCCTCTGTCGTCGCCATCCAGACACAACGGGGCCGTATCGGCAGACCTGACACAGGTCATCAGTTGCAAGCTGACACTGCCGGGCGGCAGCCTGAGCCTGACCGGGCCACTGACCCCAGAGCTTCTACGCGTACTGGTCAGCGAACTCAGGGAGGGTGAGGCATGATCAACTTTCCGGTTGGCTCGCGCATCTGGCTGGTCGCCGGAGTGACGGATATGCGCTGCAGCTTCAACGGGCTGGCGGCGAAAGTGCAGAACACGCTACGCACGAACCCGTTCAGCGGTCATCTGTTTATCTTTCGGGGACGACGGGGCGACATGATAAAGGTGCTGTGGGCCGACCGGGACGGCCTGTGCCTGTTTACCAAAAGGCTGGAACGTGGCCGCTTCATCTGGCCGGTGACCCGCGACGGAAAAGTCCACCTGACGCCGGCGCAGCTGAGCATGCTGCTGGAGGGTATTAACTGGAAACATCCGCAGCGGACGGAACGCCCTGGTCTGCGGATATAACCTGCTGTAAAGTGGAGGCATGGACACCTCATACCCTGATGAAAATGCCCGCCTCAGGGCTCTGCTGCAGGAACAGCAGGCCACCATCCGCAAAATGGCGGAGTATAACCGCCTGCTCTCGCAGCAGGTGGCTGCGTACGCCAGCGAAATCAACCGTCTGAAGGTGCTGGTCGCTAAGCTGCAGCGCATGCAGTTCGGAAAAAGCTCCGAAAAGCTGCGGGATAAAACGCAGCGTCAGGTGCGCGAGGCTGAGGAGCGCATCAGCGCCCTGCAGGAGGAAATGGCGGAGGTTCTGGGTGAGCAGCATGACCCGGCACTCCCGCAGCCGCTGCGCCAGACTTCCGCCCGTAAACCACTGCCGGCCTCACTTCCCCGCGAAACCCGCATTCTGCCGCACGCCGAAATCGCCTGTCCGGCGTGCGGCGGCAACCTCATAGCGTTGGGCTGCGACGTGTCGGAGCAGCTGGAGCTCATCAGTAGCGCCTTTAAGGTTATCGAAACGCAGCGGCCAAAACTGGCCTGCTGCAGCTGCGACCACATCGTTCAGGCACCCAT
>NZ_CBFFRJ010000093.1:0-20056 GCF_965644225.1 Phytobacter sp. V91
CGGGCATCGTGAAAAATCTATGGCAAAGAAAGCCTTATGTTCTCATAACTGACGATTAAATCGCACCTTCCCTAATGCACAGCAGGTGGAACTGTGGGATGGACGTGAATTCTGGATGAATAGTGTCAATCTGGTGGGGGGAGGATTAAATGCGGAAAAAGGGAATATTGACATACGAGCATCTGGTTTTGAATTATCACCTGTCTATGATAAACGGGATACGCCGAAGATAATTTCCGGTGGCGATATTTCTATTCTCGCGAACGTGACTGGAATTAGAGAGATTGCCACCAGGAGGGAAAGTGAAATTAACCCAGGAGAATGGATTGTAGAAATAATCAGGCCCACTTTATCCAGCCAGGGAAATATTGAACTGGGGGCGGATTATATGTTCTTTGGTCATGCGTTACTGGATGCCGGAGGTGACGTCAATATTAGCGCAGACTACTTTGATAGCCGATTACAACAGGAGTACTCTGGTGATGTTATTGATTATTCAGAAATCAACAGTGGCGGCAGTGTAAATTTCACCTTTGGCTACCAGGCTGGTTTGCATAAAACAAAGGTTAATGCTAAAGAGGATATAAATATCCTTGCTGATGGCGAGCTTTACCTTTTCGGTAGCAACACTGTGTATTATACGGACGACATTTACTCCCTGACGTATAAAGGCGTCAACTTTGATGCCAGCAACATTTTTATTTCTGCCGAAAGCCTTACTGTCGATAGTGGAGAGCTTAAGGCAGATAACACACTATCTTTATCTTCTGTTAAAAATATGTCGGTCAATGGCAGGGAAGGATATGATAATGACGATGGGAATGGATATAGCATTTTATGGAACCCGGTTTTATTATCAGCAGGCAATTTACTGACACTGGATTCAGAAGGTGATATCAACGCGTCTGCCGTTAACTTTTTATCTGATGGTGATATTAACCTTCGCGCAACGGGTAACATAACGCTGACCAGTCAGCATGATAAGACGATTTATGACTGGCGCAGCGACGACATTCAGACCTGGATTAATACCGGCGCCACATTATTCACCAGTGGCCGCGATATCACCCTTGATGCCGGGTCGAACATTACAGTTGATGCTGCGGTATTGATTGCCGGCAGAGATATCACCCTGGATACGGGTGAAAATATCAGTCTGAATGCAGTGGCAACAGAAGATTACAAATACAGCCACGGTTACCAGGTTCAGCAGGAAGAGCATTATATTCGCCAGGCGGGCACCGAATTCACCAGCGGGCGAGATATCAGTCTCACGTCCGGGCAGGATATTTCGCTCCAGGCGGCGCAGCTTGATGCCAAAAATTATCTCGACCTGCTCGCATGGGGCGATATTACCATCGGCAGTGCGACGGAAAGCGATTATTATTTCTATGAAAAAAACACCTCCTCAAACAATGTTATTTCTTCCACCCACACCCAGACTATCGAGGAGGATTATGCCACCCTCGAGAAGGGCAGCCTGCTCAGCGCCGGCGCTGTTTTGCTTTTTGCTGTCAACGATCTGGCGCTCACCGGCTCTGCCGTCATCAGTGATGATGAGCTTTATATTAATGCCGGTAATGCCGTGGCATTAACCGCCGCCAGCGAGGAATACGCCAGCGTACGTATCAAAAACGTCAATAAGAGCGGGATCCTGAGTGGCGGTCTTTTCGGTTTTACCATCGGTAAAAAATCGTCCCGCCATAAAGTGGAAGAAAATGGCATCACCCAGAGTCAGAGCCTCAGCACACTCGGCAGCACGGCCGGAAATGTTATCATTGATGCAGGAGGTCAGGTCGATTTGACCGGGGCAGATATTATTGCTGCCCGCCAGGTCGCGGTCTACGGCAGCGACATCCAGATTCAACCGGGCCGCGACAATCTGCAACGCTATGAGCGGCTGGAATATAAAACCCAGGGGCTGACGCTGGGGCTTACGGGCGTGGTGGCGAACATTATCACCAGCGTGATAGATATCGCCCATTCAGTCAGGGAAGCCGGTTCAGACCGGATATCTGCCCTGCGCGGCATCCAGTCCATGCTCTCCGGCGTTCAGGCAGTCCAGTCCGCCGTGGTGAATTCGGATCAGCCTGCGGGCCAGCTGATTGGTATTTCAGCGTCTCTCGGTCAGCAAAAATCTGTGATGGAGCGGCGCGATACTTCCAGCATCGTCAGCCCTTCAGATATTACCAGCGGTGACGGCACCACTATCGTGGCCGATAATAATGTGCTGATTGCAGGCAGCCGGTTAAAGGCGGGCGGCGATATTGCGCTGGAAGCCGGTCAAAATCTGCTGCTGCTCGCTGCGGCAAACACGTATGAGAGCAGCAGTAAGAACAGCAGCTCTGGCGGTAGCGTGGGCATCACTTTTGGCCTCGGGCAAAGCAGCGGACTCAGTGTGACCGCTGGCGCAAACTACAGCAAAGGCAGGGAAAACGGCAGCATCACGGAGATGATTGAAACCCTGATTAGCAGCGGCAATCAGGTATCGCTGAAGGCCGGGAAGGATATCGCCCTGATTGGCGCCCAGGTCAGCGGCGATAAGGTTGTAGTCAGGGCGGGCAATAACCTGAACCTGACCAGTTTGCAGGACAGTGACAGCTACGAAGCGAAGCAGGACAGCATCAGCGGCAATATGAGCGTCGCCATCTACGGGACGGGCAGCTCCGCCAGCATCAGCGCCAGCAGCCAGAGGATAAACAGCGACTATCAAAGCGTCATTGAGCAGACCGGTATTTACGCCGGGTCGGCTGGATTTGATATTGAGGTTCAGGGTGACAGCTGGCTGGACGGGGCCGTTATCGCCTCGCAGGCCGGAGCAGAACACAACCGGCTGCAGACCGGAACACTCGCCTGGCGCGATATTATCAATTCCGCCAGCTATGACACTGAACAGGCCGCCATCAGCACAGGAACCAGCGGCGGCGGGGCCAGTTTGGGCGACAGCAGCGGGCAGGACAGCAGCAGGACTCGTTCCGCCCTCTCCCCTGCCCTGCTGGTGGTGACGGCACCCCAGGCACAACGGCAGGACATCACCACCTTAAGTCGTGATGTGGAGAATGCTAATCAGCAGCTCTCGCCGATATTTGACCTGAATAAGGAGCAAAAGCGGCTCCAGACACTGCAGTTACTCGGCGAGATTGGCGCTCAGGTGGCGGATATTGCAAGGACGCAGGGTCAGATAGAGGCAATTAAAGCAGGCAAAGCCGAGCTGACAGACAAAGGAATAGCCGAACCGGACGAAAATGGCACGGCAGAAGACTGGGCCGAATATAACGCCCTGGTGACCGCGACGGACAGTTATAAAACGGCGCAGCAACAATGGGGAACGGGCAGTACTATCCAGCAGGCTATCCAGGCGGCTACGGCGGCGTTGCAGGGCCTGACCAGCGGCGATATCGCTCAGGCACTCAGCGGCGCGTCCGCCCCCTATCTCGCAGAGCAGATACACAATCTGACGAACGGCAACCCGGAAGCGAAAGCCATCGCGCATGCGGTGTCAGGTGCTCTTACCGCGTATATGTCAGGTCATAGCGCGCTGGCAGGCGCCGCAGGTGCGGTCAGCGGCGAACTGATGGCAGAGCTGGTGATGAATCAGCTGTATCCGGGTAAAGACGTCAGCGAATTATCAGAAACAGATAAACAGACTATCAGCATCCTGGCAACCCTGACGGCAGGTCTGGCTAACGGGATAACCGGCAGCTCAGCGGCAGATGCCATAGCGGGAGCCCTGGCCGGGAAAAACGCAGCTGAGAATAACTATCTGAGCGGTAAAGATATAACTACCTTCGCCGAAAAGTATGCAAATGCGAAGACCGAAAAGGAGAAGGAGCAGCTTTGGGCCGCTCTAAAGAAACTGGATGTAGAGCAACAAGCGCAGGCTTTATCTACAGGAATATCGATAGCCGATCAGAAACAAGTCCTGGCTGACCTTAAAACGCTTTCGGCATCACCAGACTGTAATACTCAGTGCCAGGAACTGGTGACTTACTCCATAGCTGAACTTGAACCGGTAACTAACAACACTCAGCTTCACGAAGACAATCTCAAGAAAGGGGTACTGGCAGCTGTTATTTACGCGCTGACAGTAGAGAAACCTGCATCCAGTGGATCGGATCTGTCTTCGTTGACAAAAGAGCAGCAGCGGTTAATCCGAAATGCCGAAAATATCACGACGGCGAGAGGGATACAGAATCCGTTCCCGCGTGATTTAAATGAGAAGATCCTGTGGAGTCAGGTGAAGGCTAATCCATCTGCTGGGGAGGTGCTTAAGGGAATGAATAAAGATCCCCACTTCCCGGCATCAGCGGGATTCCAGAAAATGCAGGTTACTCATGAATTACCTGATGGTTCAAATATCACAATACATTATCAATACAACTCAAATACCGGTAAGGCTTATGATATGAAAATGGTGACTCCGCAAGCTAATCCATTGCAGCCAGGTCCATCGTTAAAGGGAAAATAATGAAAATACAAAATGATAGATCTGAAAAGATTATTGATGTTTATGCTGTTTACTGGAGCCATGGAGAAACTTATTTTTATGGTTTTTCAAAGGGATATAACGGACTGCTTGCTTATAAAGCTAGTAATGTGAAGATCATTGATCCTGTGATGTCTGGTGATTTTATATTCTTCGAGGGTGGTTTTTTTTATAAGCCACTGATAGAAGAAAAACTTCTTGATGATCTACTTGAATATGATGAAACTGCTTATAATCGGTTCCTGGAAATCCTGAAAGCGGAAGGCAAAATAGATCCTGACTTTTACTGATTATTAAAATCCCAGCCCTTGCGGCTGGGATTTTAACGTTACGTGTCGGTCAGACTCTATTCTGCCATGCTGCAATCACCAGGATAAACTCTGCTATCTGCCACTGCTTGCGGGCGGAGAGTTTTTTACAGACCTGGCGTAACCGGGTCAGCACTTCCGGCTCCGTTGTTGGCTGCGGTTCCTGCGCAGTCAGGATCGGACATTCCGGCAGCACCCGATCATCAGCCGGCGTGTCGGTCTTAAATCCCACCCGATAACGCTTAATAGCTCCCCGCCGCACTCTGCTTACCGATCCCGGCTTTAAACAGTGCCAGACGACTATCCAGCGCTTCGGTATAGAGCATGGTGTCCACCCCCACCGCGACAAAATTAGCCCCCCACTGCAACGCTTTTCGGGCCATATCAGGTGAGACGGCCAAAAATCCCGCCGCCTTTCCGGTCGCCCGGACTCGCTCCAGTGCATCCTGAATCACCCGTTGTACCTCCGGGTGGCCTGCATTGTCAGGGTATCCAAGGGAAGCTGAAAGATCTGCCGGGCCAATAAAGACGCCATCAATACCCTCTACAGCAAGGATCGCATCCAGATTATCCAGCGCGGTTTTACTTTCGACCTGAATCAGCAAACACAATTCGTCATTCGCGCGGGCCATATAGTTTTCGACGCGTCCCCAACGTGCGGCACGTGCGACGCTTGCCCCCACCCCACGCGTCCCCAGCGGTGGATAGCGGGTGGCGGACACAATCTCCCTCGCCTGCTCCGCACTCTCCACCATCGGGATCATCAGCGTGCGGGCGCCGATATCAAGCACCTGTTTGATCACACTTCGGCTCCCCTCCACCGGCCGGATCACCGCCTGGCTGGAGTAAGGGGCGATAGCCTGAAGCTGATGATAGAGATCCTGGATAGTGTTTGGCGCATGTTCGCCGTCGATCAATAACCAGTCATACCCGGATGTTGCCGCAATCTCAGCCATATAAGCCGTCGTCGAACTCAACCAAAGGCCAATCTGGGATTCACCTTTTCGCAACCCGGCTTTAAACGGGTTAGACAAGACCATATCTGTTGTCATTCTTTACTCCTTGTTAGGGGTGTGAGCCCTGAGAGCGGGCGACCGGGCGTGTACACTCAGCGAGAAGATAATCAGCGAGCCGACAATAGCGACTCCTGCCAGCGTCAACAGCCCGGCGGCGCTGCTGGCAAAAGCGGTTTCAGCCTTTACGCGGATAATTGGCGCCAGAAAGCCGCCGACAGCGCCAAACAGATTCACAAAACCAATGCCAGCGGCAAGAGCCGTGCCGGACAGCAGCTGGGTCGGCATAGTCCAGAATACGGGCTGCACGGCAATAAACCCGACGGCAGCCACGCACAATGCGAGGATCGCCAGCAGCGGAGAAACCAGACCGGAGACGCCAATCCCTATACCGGCAGCCAGAAGCGTTAACCCGGCAATGTTGCGACGCTCTCCGGTTTTGTCAGAGTAGCGTGGGATAAGCCAGGTACCGAAGAGCGCGGCAACCCAGGGGATGGCGGTCACAACAGACGCGGTAAAGCCGACTTTCGTACCGAGTAATGCGGCGACCTGCGTCGGCAGGAAGAATATCAGGCCATACACCGCAACCTGAATGGTGAGGTAGATAACCGCTAACTGCCATACCCGGCCATTGCGCAGCGCATCTGACAGGCGCGAGGTGACTTTCGTTTCTTCTTCGCTGGCCAACTGGCGAATCAGAATGCTCTTTTCCTCAGGCGACAAAAAACGCGCCTGTGCGGGAGTGTCATCGAGCCAGAAAAAGGTAAAAACACCCGCGCCGATAGCAAGGAGACCTTCAATCAGGAACATCCAGAACCAGCCCGGATGCCCCATAAAACCGTGCATTTCGAGCAGCGCGCCGGACAGCGGCGACCCGAGGGTGAGTGCCAGCGGAGCCCCCATATAAAACAGCCCCATAATCCCTGCCCGGTTGCGCTGCGGAAACCACTGCGAGGTGAGGTAAATCATGCCGGGAAAGAAACCGGCTTCCGCCGCGCCCAGCAATGTGCGGACGATAAGGAATTTGCTCTCGCTGTCGGCCCAGGCCATTGCGGCCGAGAGGAAACCCCACAACAACGTGGTACAACCAATCCAGTAGCGGGCGCCGAACTTACGCATCAGCAAATTGGCCGGCACGCCTAAAAACGCATAGACCACAAAAAAGATCCCGGCACCGAGCGCATAGGCTTCGTTACTCAGACCGGTATCAATCTGATACGTCTCTTTTGCAAAACCAATGTTCGACCGATCAAGGAATGCCAGAACATAGAGCATCAGCATAAATGGGATCAAACGGGCGCGGTTTTTCGTTACCACGCGGTCAAGTAAGGTGGTATTCATGATTCGATTCCCTGGAGTATCCGGCGTCACGCCAAAGGGTGCGACGCCCGAGCATTAATGGGTGTAGGGGCGTTTAAGGTTGCAATCGCGATTAAGCTCGACGCCAAAACCGGGTTTATCCAGCACCGTCTTATGGATACGCCCCTTCACCGGAACGGGTTCATCGGTCAAAATCGGATCGAACTGCGGGCGTAATGTCGAACAGTCCGGGCTGGTCATCAGGAACTCACTAAAGGGCGTATTGGTGAAGGTTATCACCGCGTGGTGGGAATAGACCGATGAGCCATGCGGCACCACCAGTTGTCCGCGCGCTTTCGCTATCGCCGCGATTTCAACCAGTGTCGTCAGACCACCGCACCAGCCAACATCGGGTTGCATAATATCGATACCCGTCTCCGACAGCGTACGGAAGGATTGCAGCGTACCGTGATGCTCTCCGCTGGTGACCATCATCCCCGGCGGAGCATTGCGTTTAAGCTCACGATAGCCTTCATACTGCTGAGGCGGCAGACACTCTTCGATCCATTTAAGGTTATAAGGGGCACAGGCATGGGCAAGTTTAGTGGCGTAATTGACGTCCTGGCTCATCCAGCAATCCAGCATCAGCCAGAAATCTTCACCACACTTCTGCCGGTATTCCGCCACCATGGCCGCATCTTTGCGGATCCCGGCATCGCCGTCGTGCGGCCCCCAACGTGTGGGCATCTTCCCGCCAATAAAGCCCATCTCTTTAGCCAGATCAGGGCGCGCACCGGTGGCATAAAACTGGATCTCATCCCGCACCGCGCCGCCGAGTAATTTATACACCGGCAGCCCGACAACCTTGCCAAACAGATCCCATAAAGCCAGATCCACGCAGGAGATCGTATTCATCACCAGACCGCCTGACCCGGCATAGTAATAAGTCGCGCCCAGCATTTGATCATGGATAAGCTTAATGTCGCTGACGCATTTCCCTTCGATAAAACGGTTGAGATGCTTTTCGACGATAAAGCAGCCCATTTCCCCAGCCGTGGTGACGGCGAATCCGGTTTGCCCATTCTCGGCTTCAACTTCCACAATCAGGGTGCCCAGCACGTTGATGCCGAACGACTGGCGTGACTGTTCATACGCTTTGTATTTGCTCATCGGCGTGGCGATATGGTCATCAATCCAGTGGCTGGCTCCCTGGTCGTGATAATCGCCGCCACCTGCGCCTTTCTCAGCGGTGGCTCCACCCGTATACCAGGCGCGGACGTGTTTGATTTTCGGTAGGATCATGATGTTCTCCTTTTTATGAGGCTTGTTTTTCGAATGGGCTTTTCCACCCTAATAATCGGGAAATATCTTTCGCGCAGGCGATAGCCTTACCCGCGAGGTAATCCCGGTTTTCTTCGTTGATTTGCAGACGAGTCCCCACCACCGAGATGGCCGCCGTCAGTTCATTGCTGGCATTAAAAACAGGGGCAGCGACACAGCGCACGTCGGGATAATCCTCGCCGTGGTCATAGCTCCAGCCACAGGCGCGAATACGCACTAATTCGTCCTGCAACTGCTGCGGACCGCTGATGGTGGTTGGTGTGGCCTTTTCCCACACCATCTGACGGATAATCTCATCGCGTACGGCTGGCGATTGCCAGGCCAGTAAACATTTGCCGATCCCCGAACGATAGAGTGAAAGGCTTTTCCCCTCATGGGAGCGCACGCTGATGGTGGATGAGGATTCGATTTTCAGAATGTAGTAAGCGTTAGCATTATCAATAATGCCCAGGTGACACAGCAGGCCGGTTTGATCCATCAGCAGGCTTAAACGGGGGCGCGCAATTTCGCGCAGATCCATTTTGCTCAGCGCCTGCCCGGCCAGTTCAACCAGCTTCGTCCACAGGCAATAATTGTCCTGGCTGTCGGTGCGCAGAAAACGCTCTTTTTTCAGCTCCCCCAAAATTAAGTAAGCGGTGCTTTTGGGGATCCCGGTTTGCTCAATAATGGTCGCGGCACTACAGGGGCCGATATGCGCGATAAGGTTGAGTATCTGTATGGCTCGTGAAAGAGCGGGTACTTTGCTTGATTCCAACATGCTGGACTCCGGTCCTGGGTGTTGGAATCAGTGTTGCGGCATACAGGGCAGGATTTTGTGAAATCGCTCAAAGAGTGTTGGCTGTCCAGACAGTTGTACCGACTGGAAGAAAAAAATGTGAAAAAGCGCACAGATTTTTTTAAGCGGAGTACAACAGGCTGGACAAAGAAAGGCGGGAGGCAGAAAAAACCTCCCGTTAGTAAAGGATTACTCGATGGTGAGACTCTCGACGACATTGATCCAGCCGTGGTCGCTGGCAAGATCCTTGCCGCTCAACCAACGACGCAGAATATTCAGCGCCATCATGGCACACACTTCCTGGCGAACCGCCAGACTGTGCCGGTTGGTGTTGAATTTCGCCCGCAGCGCATGCGTGCCTTCCGGCGTTGCCAGCGCAAAATTGATGAACTCCTCTTCAAGTCCGGTAACCGTCAACGCCAGCCCGGCTAAATGGCGGTTACGCAGGCCCGATGCCCAGCGGGCAGCCTGCAACAGGGCTTCATCCTGTGAGGGTAAGACTTCACTTGCCAGCAACGGCGCACCCGCGCGCGACAGCTGTAACGCCACCAGCCCACCGGTAAATTGCTCGCTTAAGGTCAGGCTCAGCTGTCGTTCACGCAGCCGTTCGGCAAGCCATAAGGGCAGACCGCCGGTGCCTTCAAAAATCACGCTTTCGCCCGCCACGCGTTTGACTTCAGGCCAGATGGCCTCCATCGCCTCTTTGTGTTGCGCAGGCCCGGTGAGTTTTAACTCAATGATCGGCATCGATGAACGGTAGCCCATCACCACACCCTCTGGCAGCGTCAGGTGCGAAAGATTTTGTGCCAGATCGCTTTCAGAACGACCAAAGGTGGTCAGGCGCAAACATACGGGCGATGGCGGCAGCGTAAAGCGCTCGCGAAGACGCGGCAGAATTTCCTGCTCGACCATCACTTTGAATTCGGAAGGAACGCCTGGGGTGAAAAACATCAGACAGCGGTTAAGCTTAACGGCAAAACCGCACGCGGTGCCCACCGGGTTATCCACCAGTTCAGCACTGGCCGGAATTTCCGCCTGCTTGCGATTGCTCGGCGCCATAACACGCCCGCGTTCGGTAAAGAAACGCGCCATATGCGCAAGCCATTCTTCGTGTAACACCAGCCCTTCGCCTTTTGCCGTTGCGGCAGCCAGCGCGCTCAAATCATCACTGGTTGGTCCTAAGCCGCCATTAACAATAAGGATGTCGGCATGTTCACTGCGCTCGCGCAAAATCGCGATCAAATCATCCAGGTTATCCCCAACGGTATTGCGTCGGGTTAAGGGCAATCCCTGATTAAAGAAAAAATCTGCCAGCCAGGCCGCATTGGTATCGACAATTTGTCCATGCAACACTTCATCGCCGGTAGACAGCATCTCTACGTTTAACATTGTTTTCTCCAGCAAGAGAGGTTGCAACACTATACCGCATGAGAAGGGAGAAGGGGAAAGGAGGTAAGAAACTGGCGCGACCTGACGCCGCGCCGGGGAAATCAGAAGCTGGCGTTGACGCCAACGTAAGGACCATCGGCAACTGTGTTGTCGCGATTGCCCTCTTTGCCCGTCAGATCGATATAACGATAACCGGCTTCAACACTCAGCGGACGGAAAATGGTCAGGCGCGCGCCCGCGTTCGCTTCTTTGTAATCTTTCACGCCGCTGGAGAGCGAGTCCGGCGAATAGTAGTACTCGCCAAAGAGACGGAAACTGTCGCTCACCTGCCACTGCAAACCACCGCCCACTGCGGCGGCATAGCCTTCGCTGCCTGCATTCGGGTTGAGATAAACGCCTTTACCGCCCACGGTGCCCATAAAAGGTCCCAACGGAATGTTATAGCCCAGACCCAGGCCTGCGATATCACCGTCATCGTCGTTATGTGCCCAGTTGCCGCTCAGTGCCAGGCCGCTGCTTTCAGTTCCCATGCCAACGCCCAGGTTGGTGTAGTGCTCGCCAACCTGACCGCTAAGGCTCACGGCATTGGCAGCAAAAGAGGCCAGAATCAGGGCAGCCAGACCCATATACGTCATTTTTTTCATTTCCATGTTCCGCGCAAAATAGTAAGGCAATAAAAGCCGCTGATTGTACGATCATTTTTTTTGAGAATACTGAACTAAAAATGATTTGTTACATCAATCGTTGTTTTTTACATCATTCGCGTTATCACTGCATCCTGCCGCAAATGGTGCTATAACAAAGACCCTCAAAATGATAAGGATAGCCTGATGCGCCAAAGAACCATTGTCTGCCCGTTGATTCAAAACGATGGCGATTATCTGCTTTGTAAAATGGCAGACGATCGCGGTGTCTTTCCCGGTCAGTGGGCCCTTTCCGGTGGTGGCGTGGAGCCAGGAGAGCGTATCGAAGACGCATTACGTCGGGAGATTCGCGAGGAGTTGGGGGAGAAGCTCGTTCTGCAATCGATAACCCCATGGACATTCAGTGATGATATCCGCGTAAAAACCTATGCCGATGGCAGCAAAGAAGAAATCTATATGATTTACCTGATATTTGATTGTGTCAGCGCCAACAGAGAGGTGTTGATCAATGAGGAATTCCAGGACTATGCGTGGGTAAAAACGGCGGATTTAGGCCACTACGATCTGAACGTCGCCACCCGCCGGACGCTGACGCTCAAAGGCCTGCTGTAAGAGGATAAGGCTGGCACCACTCAATGCTGACAGTGTGCCAGATCCGCTTGTGCAAGCCCGGTCAGCTGTAAAACCTGCTGTTTATCGAGTCCATTATTCAGCATCACATTTGCAATGCGTAGCGCCTCGGCTTTTTGACCTTCTTTGAGTCCTTCTTTGAGTCCTGCGTCGCGGCCCTCTTTCCGACCCTGACGTAAACCTTTACGCCTTCCCATTTCTTCAAGCTGTTCTGCAATGGTCATCAACGTTTCCTTATGTTGCGGTGAACGCTGCGCCAGCTGGTGTAGAAAAGCGACTGGCGTGGGCGTATTTCCGGTACTGAGCAAATAATGAATCGCGGTATGTAACTGCTGCGAAGTAGTGTATCCCAGCAATAATGTGGTGACCAGTTTGTCCAGCAGACGCATCACATCTCGCTGGCGGATATGCTTTTGCAGAAGTTCAAGGAGTGCTATTCGCCGATGCGCCATGATCTGCTCATCAGGTATCACGGTAACGTCTACCAAAGGAAACGCTGCGTGATAAAGCCGGCCAGCAAGTTGTGGATCCTGGAATTCGTCCAGCCAGCATAATGACCAGGGATATGGACTCACTTTGCCATGATAAAAGAGGATTGGGACAACTATAGGTAACCTTGCATGACCCGCGTCAAGATGGCGCTGCATAGCGGCCACCGAATAACGCATCAGGCGAAAAGCCATATGCCTGTCCGGTGAGCTTTGGTGCTCAATCAGCGCATAAATGTACCCCTGCGCATCGCGCATTTTCACCGAATACAACACATCCGAGTAATACGTGCGCAGGTTGTCATCCACAAAACTCCCTGATTCAAGCTGCAGGCTCTCGAGATCGCAAAGTTCCCTCAGATGAGCGGGTAGATGTATGTCGAGAAAATCCTGCGCGGTTTCCTTATTGCTAAGAAAGCGTTTGAAAAGTGCATCATGCACTGACGTCCCTGAGCTGCGATTCATTATGTTCCCTGAAAGAAAAGATTTCAGGGACACTACCATTCAGATCGAATCGCAGCACCGACTTTGCTAATAACTGGAAAGCCCTACGCAAAAATTACCGCTCAACCTGCGTCGCCACCCACGCCTGCAAAGCCCGGCGAGAAATTTTAATGCCGCCCAGAGCTAAGTGTTCCGGCAGAGGGAGCCAGCTTACGGGCTGCTGAAAACGGGCCAGTTTTTCGGCTAACCAGTCTTTAAGCTCGTTGATATCGAACCCGGTATCCGCATCCACCACCGCCACGGGACGCTGGCCAAATTCGGCATCATCAACCGGCACAATAAACACCTGCCGCACCTGCGAATGCCCGGCAATAACGCGTTCAACCTCTTCGGGCTGCACCCCTTCCCCTCCGCTAAAAAAGAGGTTATCCAGTCGTCCCTGGATTGTCAGACGGCCGTTATGCAGGACGCCGCGATCGCGGGTCGCAAACCAGCCGCTGTCATTGACCAGGGGCTGTAGCTGCCCGTTGCGCCAGTACCCTTGCGCCAGACTGGAGGCACGCAGCCAGACTTCGCCTTCAACAATGCGAACTTCCCTGCCGGGTAGCGGGTAGCCGACATCGGGCAGACCGTCTGCCTCTTTGGCGCATACGGTGGAGGCAAACTCGGTCAAACCGTAGCCGCACCAGGTGCTGATCCCCCGGTCTCTGGCATGGTTGGTAAGTAAGACAGGAATTGAAGAACCGCCGAGAAGCACCGCCTTCAGAGAGACCGGCTCGGGTGCATTCAGCAATCGCCAGAGCTGTGTTGGTACCAGTGAGGCATGGGTGCAACCCTGGAGTGCCGCAGCCAGCGGTTGCTCGCTGACGGTAAGCCTGGCGCCGGCCAACAACCAGCGCCAGAAGATCCCCTGCCCGGAAACATGGAATAACGGCAGTGACAGCAACCAGTTATCCTGCCCGGCAAAGGGGATTAACGCCAGCACCCCCTGCGCGCTGGCAAGATGGGCCGCGCAGGTATGGACTGCCGCTTTCGGCAACCCCGTGGAGCCGGAGGTGAGCGTCATTGAGGCCAGCCTCTGCGGCCGCCAGCCCGCATCATAATTCCCCGCAGCTTCACGCAGGTCCAGTGCGATAAGATCTGCAAAATCTGCGTTATCGGCCAGATCCACCGCAAAGCGCAGTGTCAGCCCTGGCAGCAGTTCCTCCAGAAGCGCCGAAGGAAGCTGCGGATTGATCGGCTGCACACGTGCGCCACATTGCAACAACGCGAGCCAGGCCAGTACGATGTCGGGATGATTTTTCCCACGCAGCATTACCCCGTCACCCGGCTGAACGCCCTGGGCGGCAAAGCCGCAGGCAAGACTGTCAATACGCTGGCATAACGCGCGCCAGCTTAGCGTCTGCTCACCCAAATAAATGGCCACTGCCTCACCACGTTGTTCGCGCCAGTGGCGCCACGGCCAGTCGTTAAAGGTCATAACAATGGCTCCAGCGTTTCAACGCCCAGGCAGGGCAATTGACTGCCGGGCCACTGGCGTAGCAGCTGCGCCTGCATCAGATTCAGGGTGTCGAGACCCGGAATGCTCTCTGGCGTCAGCCAGGCCGCAATACGCGCCAGTTGGGTTAAACCTAGGCTCGACTCAATGGAGGAGCTTATCACCACCGATAATCCAAGCTGTTTTGCCGCAGCCACCTGGGCCTGCACTTTTTCAATGCTTCCAGTCAACGTCGGCTTAATCACCACTGCCCGCACACCCTCTTCAGCCGCGAAGCTGAAATCCTCATCGCGCAAACTTTCATCCCACGCGATGGCGATGCCCGTTTCACGGGCAAAGGCGAGCGAGTCTTCCCGACGCTTACAGGGTTCTTCCAGAAAGGCTATCCGCGCGCGATATTCCGGTGCCACATATTTCGCGAACTGCTGCGCTTTTAGCGGCGACCAGGCGCGATTGGCGTCAAGACGAAGCTGCAAATCGGGAATCGCCTCCAGCAGAAGGTTTACCACCATCCCGTCACGTACCGCTTCATAAAGTCCGACTTTCATCTTCGCCACCTTCTCGCCAGCCAGGGAGGCAAGGGCCACAAAGAGTTCATCCGGATCGCCGGTACACAACATCGCGGCACAGTGATTCGCCGCCTGAGGCAATTGGTTGTGCAGTTCCGCCAGCGCGCAGCTGAGACCAAAATCGACGGCTGGCAGGCCAGGTAACGCGGGCTGTTGCCCACCTTGCCAGGCCTTAACCCAGCTCAGAGTCGCAGCCATTGCTTCAGCCAGCGATTCATGGCTGAAACCAGGTAACGGGGCGATTTCCCCCCAACCTTCAGCGGCTCCATCCTGCAGGTGCACGAAAAGACCCTCGCGGATTTTCAGCCGCTGCTCGCGTAACACCACGCCCGCGTCCATCGGTATCTGCCAGCGGTAAACCTGCACAAGACGCATTACGGATTCCGTTTAAATTTACTGAAATCAGGCTGACGTTTTTCGTTAAACGCGTTGCGACCTTCCTGCCCTTCTTCGGTCATATAGAACAGCATGGTGGCATTCCCCGCCAGCTCCTGCAGACCTGCCTGGCCATCACAATCCGCATTCAGCGCGGCCTTCAGGCAACGCAGCGCCATCGGGCTGTTTTGCAGCATTTCGCGACACCAGCGAACGGTTTCTCGCTCCAGCTCAGCCACCGGCACCACAGTGTTGACCAGTCCCATATCCAGCGCTTCTTTGGCATCGTACTGGCGGCAAAGGAACCAGATCTCACGGGCTTTTTTCTGCCCAACAATGCGCGCCATATAGGATGCGCCCCAGCCGCCATCGAAGGAGCCGACTTTCGGTCCTGTCTGTCCGAAAATGGCGTTTTCTGCCGCGATGGTGAGGTCACACATCATATGTAATACATGACCACCGCCGATGGAGTAGCCAGCAACGGCGGCCACAACCGGTTTCGGACAGGTACGGATCTGACGCTGGAAATCAAGGACGTTGAGATGATGAACGCCGGAGTCATCCTGATATCCGCCGTAATCGCCGCGTACTTTCTGGTCACCGCCGGAGCAGAACGCTTTTTCACCTTCGCCCGTCAGGATGATCACCCCAATGTTGTCGTCGTAACGGGCGTCAGACAGCGCCTGGATCATCTCTTTAACGGTCAGCGGACGAAAGGCATTACGTACTTCAGGGCGATTAATGGTGATTTTGGCAATGCCGTCGGTGGATTTGTGATAACGAATATCACTGAACCCCGTAGAACAGTCCTGCCATTCAATAGGCGCGTAAAGCATTGTTTCATCAGGATAGATCATAATGTTCCTTTTATATCAAGACGTAAAATGTGTGCCAGACAGTCCGCAACAGCGGCGGGATCCTCCCGGTGCGCGTTATGTCCAGCGGCAACAATCAGATGACAGACGGCGGCAACATCTGCCGCCAGCCCACGAAATTTACTGTCAAATTCACCACATAAGTAATTAACAGGAAAGGCACACTGACGCAGTGCCGGGCGTAAATCAGGCTGAACCGCCAGGGAAGTGGCCTCCAGCATCGATGCCAGACTCATACCCTTATTCTGGCTACGCAGTGCCACCAGTGTGCAGCGTTGCTCAGGCGTGAGCGAGGCAAATACCGGTTGTTGATACCAGTCGCTAAAGACGCTGGTAAGAGGTTCAGTGCGAAATCGTTCCGCCCAGCGCAGATCTGAAGCCATGCGCGCAGCCCGCTCAGCGTTATCGATAAGGCCCGGATGACCGCCTTCAATAATTAACCCGCATATCCCCACCGATTGCTGGCAGGCAAAATCCATCGCCACCCTGCCGCCAAGGGAATAGCCCACCAGCCAATATTTAAGTATGTTGTAACTATTAAGAGTATCGGACAATAGATGCCGCATTTGCGCAAAGCCGGTGACGACAATATCGGCTGAACCGCCGTGCCCCGGTAAATCAATATAGAGGCGCGGGCAATCCGCGAAGCTGTCGCCCACGGTCTGCCATTCCCGACGATCGCCAGAGAAACCGTGCAGGAAAACCAGCCACGGCCCCGCGGCTTGTGCGTTTGCCACCTGAGCGTGAAGTATCAAAACTGGCTCACCTGCGCCAGAAGGCTTTGCAGCGTATGTGCGCCGTCGGTATCGTCCACCACCAGTTCAATCAGGGTTGTGCCGGGTTGTTCCCAGGCTTTGGCTAACGCGCTGTCCAGCTCCTGCCAGTTGGCAGGACTGTGATATTTCAGGTCAAACATCGCCGCTGCGTGCTCAAAGCGCACATGCTGCGGCATCAGATAGAACTGCTCACGCTCGCTTTGTGGCGTTGGCAGCAGGGAGAAAATCTGCCCGCCATTGTTGTTGACCACAATCAGCACTAAGGGTGCGGATACCTGACGCAGCAGCGCCAGGGCATTAAGATCATAGAGGGCAGACAAATCGCCAACCACCGCCAGGGTAGGCCGGGCAGAGCCACGCTGCACCCCTGCGGCGGTGGAAATCAAACCATCAATACCGCTCGCCCCGCGATTACTGTAGACCGGGTATCCGGCAGGAATTTGCCCCAGCGCGTCCACCAGCCTTACCACCAGGCTGTTACCTAAAAAGAGCTGCCCTTGCTCGGGTAGATACCCGGCCAGCCGGTGGGCCAGCTGCGCCTCGCCAAAGTGTTCCCGCCGAGCTGCCACCGTCTCCCACGCCAGGGCTGACAGTCGGGGAATGTCAGTGCACCAGGGTTGGCGGCTTTCCGCCGGGTGCAACGCCAGCCAGTCGCCAATGCGGGAAGTCAGACGCCGACCGCGATGATGCACCGGATCGAGCCGACCCGCCATGGCATCAACCAGCCAGTACTCTTCCGGCTCGCAGGCTGCCTGCCACTGCAACAGACGTTTGCCCGTCAGGCTGCCGCCCAGTTGTACGACGATCTGCGCCTGCTGAAGCTCGCTCACCGCCCGCGCATTTCCCAGCCATAAATCGGCGCAGGGCAGAGGTTGCCCGGTCTGGGAAAGCACATCGCCAATCAACGGCCAGCCGAGTGTTTTCGCCCAGGCCGCCACCTGTTTCCCTTCCCTGGCGCTCATGCGCCCGGCGACCACCACACCACGCTTCTGCCGCCAGAAGAGCCAGTCACTCTGGGCTGCACTTTTGGTGTGTAAATCGGTGCGTAGCCAGGGTTTATCATCCTGCCACCAGTCGCCTGCGGCCTGTTGCCAGGCAAGACCGGTTTCATCCATATCGCCATACAGCGGTTCCGCGAACGGGCAGTTAATGTGCACCGCACCGTTTTGTTGCTGCCCGACGATGTTATCGATTGCCGAGAGCAGCCAGCGGGCCGGAATATCCTGCGACGGCCGCGGTAATGCCAGAGACTGTGAGGGAAATGAGGCAAAAATATCCGTCTGGCGGATAGCCTGATTCGCACCACAGTCAATCAGTTCCGGTGGCCTGTCCGCCGTCAGGAAGATCAGTTTCTCTCCGGTCAGGCTGGCTTCGATCAGCGCCGGATAAAGGTTGGCCACTGCCGTTCCTGAGGTGACGATCACCGCGACAGGAGAGCGGCTCGACTTAGCCAGGCCAAGCGCAAGATGCCCCAGCCCTCGCTCATCAAAGTGAGTGTGACGAATAAAGGTTGGGTTCTCTGCCGCTGCCAGCGTCAGGGGAGTGGAACGCGAACCAGGGGCGATACAAACATGGCGCACACCATGCCGCGTTAAGGCTTCGAGGATCACCGCAGCCCAGCGTCGGTTAAAAGCACTCACTGACATAAATTTGTCCGGTATCAATAATGTGGTTCAGTATAAAGAAATGAAAACAGCAGGTTTTTGATATGGGTCGGTTATGTGTGCGTCATTAATAATAATGAACGCAGTCCAGCCGCCTTATTTTCGATCTCCTGCCACTCCTGCGTCGGGTCAGAACCGGCCACGATCCCGGCCCCGGCATACAGTCGCACATTGTCTTCATTAACCATGGCACAACGTAGCGACACGCAAAATTCGCTTTGCCGCAAAGACAGGTAGCCAGCAGAACCGGCATACCAGTCACGGGAAAAAGGCTCAGCCTGTTGAATAAATGCCCGTGCAGCCACACGTGGCAACCCGGCGACTGCGGCAGTGGGTTGCAGTAACGACAGACATTGCGCGTCGTCTTCGCCTGCAAGTTCGGTCCAGATACAACGCCGCAGATGCTGTACATTTCTCAGCCGTACAATCTGCACAGGCAGTACCGAAAGCGTCGCTACTGCATGCTGAAGGCGCTGGCAGATATCCTCCACCACCAGCATATTCTCGCGCTGGTTTTTATCGTCGGTCATCAGCCATTCACCGAGCCTCAACGCCTCGGCATCATCATGGTGGCTAACAACAGTGCCCGCCAGCGCTTCAGTACGCAGCGCCACGCCCCGCCGCCGCCAGAGGCGTTCCGGAGAGGAGCCAAGAAAGGCCTGCTGTTGGCTGAACGCCATATAATAATGAAAGCAGTGATGATTCAGACGTCGACTGGCCGCCATCAGTGAAGCAGCGGTAACAGGGCGCTCAAAACGATGGTCGGTGGCACGCGCCAGAACAACTTTCTCCATCTCACCGCAAGCAATAGCCTCAGTGGCCTGCGCCACCAGCCGTTGCCAGCTCGCTTTATCGGGTGTATGAGTTTGTTCAGGCAGAGGTTGCGGAATATCGGGCAGTGCTTTGGTGCTGATAAGCGATAAGAGGAAATCTTTGGCGCTTTGCACATCGTTACGGACTGAGGTCTCACTGTGAACAATCAGCCGCAGAGTGGCGCGCGCCCCCTGGCGAAACCATTCCAGGCGAGGTAAGAACAGCTCACCCTGCTGCGGGTTAAAGGTATTCAGGCCCCAGATACGCAAGTCCTGTTGCGGGTGTTGCCGCAGGAATTGTTGCGCCAGCGGCAGAGATGAAAAACAGACAAGGGCGCCCATTGCAGAGGCTTCATCTTCACCGCTGCGCTGCTGCCAGTAAAATTGTGGAAAACAGGACTGACTCGCCATCCAGGAGAGCGGGTCGAAAGCATCATTCAGCGCGAAGGGAACATCAAAAACGGCCAGGCCCGGCGCGTGCGCAAAATCAGCCGATAATTTTACGAGCAAGTGCTCGAGCGCAACAGAAATAGAAAGCACGTAACCCCCTCCCTGCTAAAAACCGCATATTATACGGGGTGTATACCATAAATTGTATTAGTCGCGACTTGATCTGACACTTGACCTTGAAAGGTTGAGAGTTACCGGTTTTGATATGGGTGTCGAATCC